>JAHFFS010000131.1 GCA_023247815.1 Candidatus Omnitrophota bacterium | reverse complement strand
TTCCTCCAACTCAGCCATCAAGACGCCGATCTCTTCTTCCAGGACGCCGGCCCGTCGTTGTACATCCTGAGCATCGTCTTCTTTGAGCAAAGATTTCAGCTTTTTGCCCTTGATCAAAATATCTCCCACAATCCGCTTAACAAGAGGCAGTCGTTGATTGGCTTCCTGGGGTGTAAAATATTTAGCAAACATATCATCCTTTCGGCAACCAAGACCTCACCCCGTAGGTGCACCTACGGGGTGGACCTACGGGGTGAGTACGGTCTAATCGGAAAAATTCGCGGGGATTTGCGAACTGACAATTCGCTTCCCCTCTTCATTGGTCTCCAACAAAACTTCCTGCCCACTCTCGATATTCAGGTATCTGATTGTCTCTTGACTGCGCAATGTCAAAACCGTCAATTTTTCATCCGAATCCGCTTTTTTCAATACCGTTGCAAATCCATCAACAATCCACCAATTCCCTATCTGATAACAAAAACGTATATTGCCACTCTTCTCATCTTCTAACGCGAGCTCGCCAAGGTCTCCTCGTAAGACTTTAACCCCGTATCCGATAAACCGTGTTAGTTTGACATTCACCTTCTGGTCCCCGCACGCGACCCACTGATCTTCGGCGGCCTGGACCCCGACGACAAATAAAGCCGCGAAAAACACAAACAACAATCCTGATTTTAAAGCCAATGATTTTTTCATGCAACTCTCCTTTCCTTTATCAACTTCGCAACTGCTTTTCCGAATCAATCACGTCGCGGTTAATGGTCCTGATCAATTGAAGGATCTTGTCTTTCATCTCATCCGAAACCGGCGCCTCCATGACTTCCCGCAAGATTTGAATGCTCATACGAAAATAGCGGACCATCTCCCCTTCATCCGCGTCGCTGTACTGCAAAATCCGGTCGAAACTCTCATTCTTGAGCCAGCCCTCCATGGCCGGTGCCAGATGAAAATAACATCGCTTGCTCTCGGGCGTTATTCCAAAACGCTTTTCGTTTCTTAAAACCGGACGAAAAATATTTTTGGTCGTCGCCTCAAGATTCCGGGTCGATCCGGTCAACGGTGGCTTAATAGCGCCCTTGCGCGGTTCAAACACGACGGCAAGACTCAATACCCCGAGTTCGATCAGACTGAGTTTTTCGAGTACCCCTTGCAGATAAAGCTCCGAGAGGATCAACTCATATCCATAGACCTTGGTCGCGAAATGCCCCTTTTCCGTCAATTTATTTTTGCGGATATAACCCTGATCTTTGAGGAACCGCACCTTGGTCTTCAATTGATCCACCGCCCGGACACGGTCTTCTTTCCGTCGCTGATAATGATGAAAGGACCGCGGATAGATTTCATAAAGCTCTTCCCCGTACTGCAAATACAAATTCAAAAGTGTCGCGTAAGACGCGTTGAAATGCGAAAGGACTTTTTCCGGCTGGCTGTAAATGATTTTGTGGACTTCGGGTGCCGTCATGTAATGCGGGTTGATCCGGCAAAAAACAAACCCTTCGGTGTCAATGGAACGGCGGCCGGCGCGGCCGGCCATCTGATAAAAATCGCGGGTCTTCAAGATACCAAAAGAGATCCCGTAAAATTTGCGCAGTTCATCAAAAATGACACTCCTCGCCGGCATATTGATCCCTAAGGCAAAGGTCTCAGTCGTGAAAATCACCTTGATCAAACGGCTGGTGAAAAGCCGCTCCACGACTTCCTTTAGCGTCGGGAGCATCCCCGCGTGATGATAAGCAATGCCGCGCTCAATGAAAGGACGCAGCCGATAAGCGCTGGGCTCACCCTTCAAATCAAAACGTTCCAGAAAGTGGTCATACAAATCACGCACCTTTTTACGTTCGTCTTCATTCAAAAAATCAAACTTGATCACCTCTTCCGCCAATTGTTCCGTGCGCCGACGGCTAAAGACAAAATAAATACAGGGCAATAGATTCTTTTCGTCAAGATGCTCAATGATCCCCAAAGGTGGACTTGGCTTGGCCCGCACCGATTGAGGAAAGCGGCCGTCATAATAACGATGCGTCTCCTGACTATGAAATCCGGTCTTACGAAGTTTTTCATAACTGTCGAAAATCTGTCCCTGGCATTGATAATAAAAATGCAGCGGAACCGGCCGATTATGCTCGACGATGACTTTGATTTCTTTGTGATGAATGATGCTCAGCCATCCGGCCAGCTCGTTGATGTTGGGGATGGTCGCCGATAACCCTAAAAGATTCATGTGGCTCGGAAGGAAGATGAGCGACTCTTCCCACACCGTCCCTCGTTCCCAGTCATCCAGATAATGGATCTCATCAAAAATGATCCAGGAATACCCTTCCAAAGAGCGAGGCTCTTCAAGGATTTTATTTCGAAAAATTTCCGTCGTCATGATGAGTGTGGGGGCCTGCGCGTTCAAGCTGATATCGCCGGTCAGGATCCCGACCTGATCAGGAAACTGCTCGTGAAAATCCCGAAATTTTTGGTTGGACAAGGCCTTGATTGGTGCGGTGTAAATGACCTTCTCTCCTTTTCGCATGCACTCTTGGATCACATGCTCAGCGATGACCGTCTTACCAGCACCCGTCGGTGCCGAGACAATGACCGAATGCCCCTGATTGATTGCCTCGATCGCTTGGATTTGAAAAGGATCATAAATCATTGAAGGACCTCATTCCGTCGTAACTTGTGTGGGTTGGCAGGACAAAAAACAGGCACTCATACAAAGTGCCTGCTGTCATAAAAAATTTGGAGGCAAGCTTAAATTGATTACTTACTCGTCTTGCGGGCCTTGTGAGCGCTGCCCAAGATAGCCTTTTCCGCCTGCAGCCAATCTTCCAAAGCATTGCCGTTCTTTTGTCCTCGCTGTTGAAAAATCTCGTATGCTTTTTTTTCAATGGTTTTTTGCAGTTCAAGCGGGTTCTGGGGAGCGGCGTCGGTTGGAATGGCTGTTCGCCCGGAAACACGATTCCTTAAACTTCTTAATTTTTCCTGAATCATCGTTGTCCTTCCTTTCTGTAAACTCTAACTTTTTCTCAATCTTACTTAATACAAAAACACTTAAATTTTGTTACATGCCCCCTGGGTCAAATTGCTTCGTCGCGATAAGCACTCCTCACAATGACATAATCATCATGCCACTAAAATTCTTTTCTGTAAATTTTAAAATGCGCGAAATTTTTTATGATCCTCATATCCTCTCAACGATCAGGTCCTATTATTTTTTTTCTTACATACAAACGGTTCGATGAGGACCTTGATCTGCCCGCCGCAGACCGAATACCCTTCGCCGCCAAAAAAATTATAAGTGACGTCTTTTTCTTGACCGGTCTTGATCGCCTGTTGGCATTCCTTGATCGCCGCCTTCTCATTGCGGCCGCCGCCGATCGTGCCCAAGCTCTTGCCATTTTCCCAGACGATCATCTTGGCCCCGGCCTTTTGCGGAGTTCCCTTTTTTGTGGATTCATAAATCGTGGCAAAGGCAAAACTCTTGCCCTTTTGCATCGATTCATAGGCTTTGATGATCACGTCCAGCATTTGATCAAGCAATTTCCCAGTCGGTGTGAAACGGCTTTTCCATGAGGGCGGCCGTGGCAGGCTGATTCTTGAAATGCTCAATGAGGACATCGGGACCCAACCGTCGGTTGAAATCGCCAAGCCCCTCGCCCGCTTTCGCGCGCGCTTGATAAAATTTGAATAACGTATCCACAACAACCGCGACCAACTCGCGGGGGATCGAACGCAGATACATATTCTGCCCATCGCTGGCAATCAAAGGTCGGCCCTGAAAACGAGCGGTCTCGTCGCCAAAAAGTTTTAACTGATATCGGTTGAGCCCGGTTCCGACCAAACCAATCGCCTTGGTGGCTGGACGGAAGCACTGCGCCTCGCAGCCCGTGATTCCAATCGACTCCGCCATATTTCCCCAACCCATTTTTTCCAACTCGTCTAAAAGTTCCGGTTCAAATTTTTCCGAATCCGTATAAGTCAAACGGCAGGTATCGCGGCCAACGCAGGCCCCGGACAAGGTGCGCAATTTTGAATACGGCTTACCGTTGCGTTTTCCATAACCAAAACTTTCCAAATCGCGAACAAACTCTTCTTTTCGCTCACCAGGGATGTTCATAAAAAGGACATCCTGGTTGGGTGTCACCATAAAATCATTGTTGTACTTATTGAGCACAGCACCAATCAGCGTCTTCAATTTCCCATTGGGACTGTGATCGGAAACGCGGCCGTTTTCAAGGTACGCGCCATACGCCCACAGCTTATTGGTCGGCTGATATGACCAACCAAAATGCAATTGCCGGGCGCCATAATCGTGGTTGGGATTGGGCTTTTGCAACTGATAACCGAGCCGGTCATTGAGCTGCTGACGGAAC
>JAHFFS010000130.1 GCA_023247815.1 Candidatus Omnitrophota bacterium | reverse complement strand
TCGAAAGCCGGGGTGCGCAATATCCAGGCTTACCATAAAAAGGGCAGTGAAATGCCGTATATCGTGGTCGTCATTGATGAGTTTGCCGATTTGATGCAAACTGCTGCCAAGACCATCGAGAGCGCCGTCACCCGTCTGGCGCAGTTGTCGCGGGCCGTTGGGATTCATTTGGTTTTGGCGACCCAACGTCCGTCGGTGGATGTCATCACCGGTGTCATCAAAGCCAATTTTCCTTCACGCATTTCATTTAAGGTGGCTTCCAAAGTCGATTCGCGTACGGTTTTGGATACGAATGGGGCCGAGACCCTTTTAGGGAAGGGTGATTTGCTGTTTATGCGGCCCGGGGACGCCAAGCCGATCCGCGGGCAGTGCAGTTTTATGAGCGATGAGGAAGTCCGCCGCGTGATTGATTTTATTAAGAGCCAAGGAGAACCAGAATACGATGATATGATGATCAAGAACCAATCCGCTTCTGCCAGCGGCGGAACAGAGCAGAAAGATGAGCTTTATGATGAGGCGGTCCGTTTGGTGATTGAAACCAATCAGGCCTCGGTGTCCATTTTGCAGCGACGGATGCGGCTGGGTTACACCCGGGCGGCGCGATTGATTGACATGATGGAACAAAACGGTTTGGTGGGACCTTATTGCGGCAGCAAGCCGCGCGATATCCTGGTCGATCGGGAGGAATGGTTGCTCAAAGACATGAATCAAGAAGGGAAAGAAAAGGAAAATGGAACAACCTAGCCAAAACACCGCTGAGATCCTCAAAAGAGCACGGGAAGCCAAGGGGTTGTCCATTGAGCGTTTGCATGAATTGACAAAGATTCCGTTGGATGTCGTCAAGGCCATTGAAGAAGGTTATAAAGTCCGGTCTGTTTCGGAATTTTATTTGAAAGGATTTATCAAGATGTATGCCCAACAAGTGGGGGTCGATGTCCATCAGGTCCTGAAGGATTATTCGACGGAAAAATTGCCTGAACCGATTCATCAGCAGCCCGAAGGTCAGATTGAGCAGAAGTTTAATCAATTTTTGAATCGGCAGCGTCAACAATTGATTGTTAAGGGGGTCGTGGCCGTTTTGTTGTTGGTGTTCCTTGTGAAGGTGATCGGTTGCGTGGGGCAGAGGATCTCCAGCGGAGTAAAACAAAAAAGCGTTGAGAAGATTGTTAAAACCCAAGAGCCGAGAAAAATTGAACTAAAAAAAATGAAAAAAGAACGGCAACAAGAACGCGTCGTTCCTAAGCAGGTGCAGATCAAGCCGACGGTTGCTGTGGTGCTACCACCGCAAGAAAAATTACCGTCAGGGGTTAGTCTATCGATTAAGGCCAAAGAACAAAGTTGGCTTCAAGTTAAAGTTGATGGGAATCTCGTATTCCAATCCATTTTAAAGCCGGGTGTTGCCGAAACCTGGCAGGGGCAGAAGTTGATTGAGTTATCCGGAAAAAATATTCACGAAATGGAATATGTCGTGAACGGTAAAACAGTACAGCCGGTGATCGAAGCTGATGGTCCCGCCCGCCGAGTGGTTATCACCCCTGAAGGGTTGAGCGCGAAACAATAAAAAAAGCGAATGAGTGAAGGGTAAGGAATGAAAAGGGACTTGAAGGTCTTTCAAGATTTCCATCAAGAGCGGCTTGCTCAAGGCCAGAAGGTCGGTGTGATCAATCTGGGTTGCAGCCGCAACCTTGTGGACTCGCAGGCGATTTTGGGGCGTCTTAAAAAGAACGGGCACCGGATTGTTGATATCGGCAAGGCGGATGTGGCGATTGTCAATACCTGCTCTTTCATCGACGAGGCCAAACAAGAATCGATCGATACCATTTGTGATCTCTTGGAGTTGAAAAAGCAGGGGAAGCTTAAAAAGGTGATTGTGGCGGGGTGTTTAGCGCAGCGATACGGCAAGGAGTTGGCCCAGGAATTCAAAGAGCTCGACGCGATCATCGGAACTCCGGCCTTCGCGAAGGATGAGATCCCGGAACATTATTCTCTGACACCACCGCATTTTGCTTATGTCAAGATTTGCGAGAGCTGCTACAATCGCTGCAGTTTTTGCGCCATTCCCAAGATCAAGGGCAAGTTTCGTTCCCGCACGATCGAATCGGTTTTGGCGGAGATCGAAAAATTGGACCGTCAGGGGGTCAAAGAGATCAACCTCATTGGCCAGGACATCACGGCTTATGGGATGGATCTGTATCATGAATTTCGTCTGGCCAAATTGTTGAAGGAAATGACAAAGGTCATTCAAAACATCCAATGGATCCGTCTTTTATACGCCTTTCCGGCGCACGTCACCGATGAACTTATTGAAACCATTGGCCAAGAGACAAAAATTTGCAATTATATCGATATGCCGCTGCAGCATATCAGCGACCCAATTTTAAAAGCCATGAATCGTAATATCACGACGGCGCAGACGCGCGCGTTGGTCAAAAAGATCCGTTCGCGTATTCCCCGAGGGAGTCTGCGCACGACTTTTATTGTTGGGCTGCCTGGCGAGACTGAAGAAAATTTTGAGGAATTATTAGAATTTGTGAAGGCGTCGCGGTTTGAGAAAATGGGGGTCTTTGTCTATTCTCAGGAAGAGGGCACGGATGCCTTCTCGATGCCGGATCAAGTCAAAGAAGCGGTCAAAAAACAGCGACGGGATATCCTGATGAAGGAACAGCAAAGGATTTCTTCCGAAGTCCAAAAGCGATTTATCGGACGAGAACTGAAGGTGATGATTGAAGAAGCGCAAAAAGGGGAAGAATACACCTTTATCGGCCGTACGGAATACGACGCCCCGGATGTCGATGGTGTTATTTATGTCCACTCAAAAAGAATTTTGCACTCAGGAGACTTTGTTGATGTTCAAGTGACCGACACCCTTGAATACGATATGGTCGCGGTTGCCAAATGAACCTCCCTAATATTTTAACGATAGGTAGGATTGTTTTGGCCGTGGGGTTCATTTTTATGATGAACCAAGAAGGTTGGCCGGCTCTTGTGGCAGCGCTTTTTTTATTTTCACTGGCCGCGTTGACAGATTATTTCGACGGGCATTTTGCCAGAAAGCACCAATTGATCAGCGATTTTGGTAAGCTGATGGATCCGCTGGCAGACAAATTTCTGATATTAGCCGCTTTTTTCATTTTTGTTCGAATGGGGATTTTTCCGATTTGGGCCTTTGTGGTGATCGCTTCGCGCGAAATCATCGTTACGGTGTTTCGACTGTGGGCGGCGGCCGCGGGAAAGGTCCTTAGCGCCGAACGTTTTGGAAAATGGAAGACGGCTTTACAAATCACAACCATCATTGTCATTCTGTTATTTCTGATTGGACAAAGAAGCGGACAGGTCCCACCCTTCATTTTGAATGGTGGCAGTACGTTGATTTATGGTTTGATCGTGGGTTCGGTCGTATTAACCTTATCATCGGGTATCACGTACATGAGGGGACTGTCCCCACGCTAAAATATGCGATTTTTCACGATCCTGGTCTCAACTTTTTTTTATATTGGCTATTTCCCCTTAGCACCTGGGAGCATGGCCACTTTATTGACGGTAGGAATCTGTTATTCTTTGCGTTCGCATGGGGGTATCCAAATTGTTTTATTTTTATTGGTGACTGTGTTAGGATATCTTTTAAGCGGGCGGATGGAAAAGATAGCGGGAAAGAAAGATCCGTCGTGTGTCGTGATTGATGAGGTGGCTGGTTGTTTCATAGCGTTTTTTCTTTTGCCTTTGACCCCCGCTGTTATGTGGTCGACTTTTTTTCTGTTTCGCGCCTTTGATATGTTTAAGATTTATCCAGCGAACAAGTTTGAAAAGCTTAAAGGAGGCGTAGGGATTATGAGTGATGATGTGGTCGCCGGAGTATACACAAATTTGATCATGCAAGTGGCTCTTCGAATAACACCTATCAATTAACAGGAGGTATAAAAATGGAATCGGGTAATCCAGTTTTAAGAGCAAGAGTTTTTGAGCAAGAACGCGCTTTGGGTGGCGAAGCCATGACTGTTTCCGGAGCCGTGAATAAGTGCTTTCTACTTCTGGTTTTGTTGGTCATGTCGGCTTCGTGGGTATGGAGCCGTATGGTTCAACCCACCTCGGCGTTTGGTCAGGAACTTGGCGTCGGACAGACGGTAGCGTCGATGCTGCCTTATGCCTTTGGTGGAGGTATCGCGGCGTTTATTTTAGGACTCGTTACGGCATTTAAGCGTGATTGGGCAAAGGTGACAGCACCGCTTTACGCCTTATGCAACGGCTTATTCATTGGTGGGATCTCTGCTATTTTTGAGATGAGATATCCGGGGATCGTGATCCAGGCCGTGAGTTTGACTTTTGGAACATTGTTTTGTATGTTAGCCGTTTATAAAACCGGTCTCATCAAAGTGAACGCGAAGTTTATGTTTGGAGTTGCTGCCGC
>JAHFFS010000129.1 GCA_023247815.1 Candidatus Omnitrophota bacterium | reverse complement strand
TTCGACTGGCATTGGCAAGTGGTGTCTGCACGTGGCCCGGCAATGGGCGGTCAAGCGCGAACAGTGGGGCGGGCCGATTGGCGAACATGAAAGTGTCGCGCTCAAATTGGGGCATATGGCCTCGCATACCTTCGCGATGGACGCGGTGAGTTGGCTTACCTCGTCGATGGCGGATGACAAGAAAAAGGACATCAGGATTGAAGCGGCCCTGGCAAAATATTTTTGCACGGAAGAGAGTTGGAGAATTGTTGATGATACATTGCAGATCCGTGGCGGATCAGGCTATGAACGGTCTTCTTCATTGAAAGAACGCGGACAAGATTTTTGGCCGGTCGAACGGGTCTTGAGAGACGTGCGGATCAATTTGATCATTGAAGGGACCTCGGAGATCATGAACCTTTTCATCGCCCGGGAGGCCTTGGACCCGCATTTGAGCCGTCTTAAACCTTTGCTCAGCGGACGCACACCCATGAAGGATAAACTCAAGGCTGCGGGAAGTCTTTTGAAATATTATTCATTATGGTACCCGAAATTGTGGTTGCCTACGGGCAAGCATCCGAAAATCAGCGGTCTGGCCAAGCCCTTGGACCGGCATATGTTTTATGTCCAAAAAACCAGCAAGCGCCTGGCCCGGCAAATTTTTCACCAGATGTTGAAGTATCAACAGCGTCTGGAAGCAAAGCAAAGTGTCCTTAACCGGATTGTCGGTATCGGTGTTGATCTTTTTAACATGGCCGCGGTCTGTTCTTACGCCGAAGCGCTCAATAAAAAGAACCCGCAATCGCAGGTCCTTGAACTGGCCGACCTTTTTTGTCAGGACGCGAAGAATCGTATTGAAGGCCATTTTGCCAGATCGCGACGGAACAATGACAAATCGCAGTTGAAGGTCGCTAAAAAACTTTTGGCCAAAAATTTTGAATGGTTGGAAAGTGACATCATGAAGTAATTATGGCTGAACTCTCTTCCTTTTTTAACCGCGTTTCCCTTGTCAAACAAATCCCAATTTTTAATAAGTTAAGCTGGCTGGACTTGCAGCGGATTGCGATCAAGTCAAAGATTTTGCAATTCCGCAAGGGCGAAGTCATCTGCCGTCAGGGAGACCCTCCGGACGCTTTTTACGGGCTGGTTTCCGGACGGATCCAAGCCTATGCTTTGGATTTTCTTCAAAAAAAGAAAAACGTTGAATTCATCCATCGGGGCACGCATTTTGGCGTGATTTCGCTGTTGACCGGCGAGCCGCATTCTTTGACTTTTGAGGCGATCAATGATTCGATCATCTTGAAGATCGAACAGGATGATTTCAATGAGATTTTGAAATCGATTCCCAATTTGGGGGTTGCCCTCAGCCATAATCTTTCAAAGCGGGTGCGTCACAGGGGAGCTCATGGCGACGTCTTTGAAAGTACCATCATCTCGATTTATAGTCCGATCAAAGGTGCCGGGAGCTCGACATATTCCTTCAATTTGGCGATGAGTCTGCAACGGGAATCCAAGAAGAAAGTGCTTTGGGTCACCATTGGTTCCTGGGCCGAGGAACAAATCAATATTCCTTCAGAGGACGTGGACACGTCAGTGCAGTGGAAAGCTCGTGGGGTTTCGCTCAATGATATGGCCGACGACCCCGATGTCATCACTGGCCACATCATCCAAGGGCAGTTACCGGTGGATTTGCTGCATGTGAACTTCAACGCGACGGACCAGGCGATGGTTGATAAGATCAGCCAATTTGTCTCAGCGTTGGTCAATAATTATCATTATGTCATCGTGGACCTGCCAAATCAAACCGATGAGGTGGTTTTAAAGACGCTCATCCAGTCGGATATTGTTCAGTTGGTCACGCAAGATAAAAAAGATGATCTGTTGGTGATGCGCGGGATCATCAATCAATTGGAACAGGGGTTGCAAGAGCAGTTCCGTCGGGAGCAGATCCAGATTGTGATCAGCGGACGGCAGGCCGCCTGTTATTTGTCGTATGAAGATATCCATAAGGAAATCGATTTTGAAGTCTTTACCAAATTGCCGCACATTGATTCAGACCAGATGCAGGAACCGATCAACAACGAAGCCCTGATGGTGCGTTTGCCGGGTGCGAACAGCGAATACGGCCGGGCGGTCACGAAGATTGCCCGTCAGATCAGCGGGGTCCAGGTGGGATTGGTTTTAGGGGGCGGGGCCGCTTTGGGATTGGCGCACATCGGTGTCATCAAGGTTCTGGAGCAGGAAAGGATCCCAATCGATGTGGTGGTCGGAAGCAGTATGGGCGCTTTATTAGCAAGTTTTTGGGTCATCGGCAATAACGCCATGGAGTTGGAAAATTTGGCGCGTGAATTTGAAAAGCCGAAGAACATGTGGAAAATATTTGACCCGATTTTTCCGATTTCCGGATTGATGGCCGGGCACATGATCAAACGCTGGCTGAGGACCCGCGGGTTAGGAAACAAAACTTTTTACAGCACGCGGATTCCGCTTAAAGTGGTCGCTTATGATTTGGTCCGACGGCAAGAGCTTGTTGTTGATTCTGGTTTGCTCGTTGACGCGGTGAGGAAAAGCATTTCGATTCCCGGGGTTATGACGCCGGTCTTGGAGGGGGAGCAGATGATCATCGACGGCGGGGTGCTCAATCCGTTACCGACGAACGTGTTGATGGGCTTGGGGATCAAAAAGATCATCGCCGTCAATGTTTTGCAGTCTCCGCAGGACGTGACTTATGGGTTTGTTTTGGAGCAGAACGGATTCAAAGATCAGAGCCGGATTCCTTTTGGGAAGGCCCCTGGTCATTTTGTCAAATTCCGGCTTTGGCGGGCGATCACAAAATTATTCACTCCCAATATTTCCGATATCATTGTCCGCAGTTTGCAGGCATCCGAGTATCTCTTGGCTGAGCAAAGTGCCCAGAACGCCGATGTCAACATCCACCCGGATTTGGTCGGTGTCAATTGGTATGAACTGTATAAGGTCGATGATCTGATCAAACGCGGCGAGGCCGCCGCCCGCCAAGCCCTTCCGGCCATTAAAAAACTCCTTGAAGAGTAATTGGTTGTCTATCCTTAGGTCTCAAGTCCCAGGTCGCAGGTCTCAAGTCATTTGTAACTTGAGACTTGGAGCTTGGGACTTGCTTTTCCGAGCGTATCAAGTTATTTGCGGTAGGCCGATAGTATGTTACAATAAACCCTTATTTTGTTGCTAACAATTGAGAGTTTGTGACGATGTCCACTCAAACAATCAAAAAATTAATTGTCGGTTCTCGGGGCAACCGTTTGGCCTTGATTCAGGTGAAGGAAATTTTTGATCTTCTGAAAAGTCAGGGGCAGAGGCCTGCCTACGACGTGGTCACGCTGCAAACACAAGGCGATAAAGATCAGCAAACGCCGCTTTCCAGTAATCCGGGAGAAGATTTTTTTACCGATGCCCTGGATCATGCCCTCAGCAACGGACAGGTTGATGTGACCGTGCATAGCGCCAAGGACCTAGCGCGAGAACTTCCCGAAGGATTGGAAATTTTTGCCTTAACCAAAGCCTTTGACGAGACCGATTGTTTGGTCGGTCGAGCTAAGCTCGTTGATTTGCCTTCCGGCGCAAAAATTGGTACCAGCAGCACCTTGCGTCATCAGGAAATCAGAAAGGTAAGGGCAGATGTTGAACTGATACCGATCCGCGGTCCCATTGAAGACCGTTTGCGTCAGTTGAAATCTGGAAAACTCAACGCCATAGTGGTTGCCGCCTGTGCCTTAAAACGTTTGGGATTAGAAAGTGAGATCGTTGAGGTTTTGCCTTACGAAGCCACGGCCTTGCAAGGGCAACTGGCTGTCGTCGGTCGTCGCGAAGATGTCGACTTGAAAAATTTATTTTCGTTGATCGACGCGCGCAAAGATTATGGACGGGTTATGCTCGTCGGAGCCGGGCCCGGCGATCCGGAGTTGATAACATTGAAAGCCATTAAGGCGTTGGAAAAAGCAGATTGTGTTTTTTATGATTTTTTAGCGTCTTCGCAACTTTTGCAATACGCTCATCAGGCACAGCTCATTTACGTCGGGAAAAGAAAAGGCAACCATAGCCTTCCGCAGGGAGAAGTTTGCCGGATGCTCAGAGACCAGGCGCGCTCTGGGAAAAATGTTGTTCGGCTCAAAGGCGGGGACCCCATGGTTTTTGGCCGCGGGGCCGAGGAAATGTTGTATTTACAGAATTATCATATCGAGGTCGAGGTCATTCCGGGGGTGAGTTCGGCGACGGGGTTGCCGTCGCATTTGGGCATTCCATTGACGGCCAGAGGGATTTCTTCTTCGGTTGCTTTTGTGAGCGGTCATGGTCCGGCAGAAATGAGTGATGATCCCCAGCCCATCGCGATCCCCGAAGCTGACACGTTGGTTTTTTTTATGGGACTGACCAAATTGAGCGATATCGTTGAGGTCTTGTTGCTTAAAGGCTGGAAGGCGTCAACCCCGATCATTGT
>JAHFFS010000011.1 GCA_023247815.1 Candidatus Omnitrophota bacterium | reverse complement strand
ATATTTTTGGTTTACGTTGTCAATTGGATCATGAGTTTTTTTGGTCTGCAGATGGGTTTTATCCAAGGCAGCGGGATGTTTGGTATTATTTTCAGTGTCGTTGTCGTCGGGGTTGCGGCGCTGAATCTGTTTCTTGATTTCCACTTGATTGAAGAAGGCGCTCAATACGGATTGAACAAACACATGGAGTGGTATTGCGCATGGGCGTTGATTGTAACGTTGGTTTGGCTTTACATTGAAATGTTAAAGTTGTTAGCCAAATTGCGCGATCGACGATAAGAGATCCGATTGATTAAAGACAAAACCCCGTAGGTTGGCGAAGGCATTTATTGTCGGTAAAACCCCGGAGGTGCGCTTAAGCGCTCCTCCGGGGTTAGTCTTTTACGGGTGGCTGCAACATCTAGCTCTGTCGTGGTGTGAGTTTCGGCAATAAAGCGTAATTAGAGAGATTTTAAAAGGATGGTAAGGGCCTGATCGACCGCTGATCGACGGATTTTGCCGCGCGAGCCTTTGAAATGGCATTTGTAACAAAGCGTTTCGTATCGAGTGCTTACGGCAATGAATGTTAGGCCAACCGGTTTTGTTTTTGTGCCTCCGCCTGGCCCGGCAATGCCGGTTATGCCAATACCGAAATCCGTATCTAAAATTTGTCGCACCTTGCTAGCCAGCAGTTTGGCAACAGGTTCGCTGATGGCACCATGGTCCTTCAGCATTTTCTCCGGAATTTTTAAAAGGGACTTTTTGGCATCGTTGCTGTAAACCACAATGCCGAGTTTAAAGAACTGAGAGCTGCCAGGAATATCGGTCAAGCGTTTTGCCAAGAGCCCACCGGTACAAGACTCCGCAACACTTAAGCTTTTGCGATGGTTTGAAAGCAGCTGGGCGATTGATTTTTCTAAAGACATGCGGTTATTATAAGCAAGTTTGGCCTGCTTGACAAGATTTTTAAATATTTCCTAACATTATGAATCGCATAGAGATAGGAGTTAGATAAAAATCTTGACAACGGTAAGCGATTCCAATATAGTACAGAATACTAAAGTTGACAAAATTCAGGTTCATTTCAATTTTTTGCCATTTGACCTATTTTAGGAGATCGCATGTTTGATTCCATTGAAGAAGTCATCAAAGATTTACGTTCCGGTAAAATGGTTGTGGTCATGGATGATGAGGGCCGTGAGAATGAAGGCGATCTTTTATGCGCGGCCGAACACATCACTCCAGAGACCATCAATTTTATGGCCAGATACGCCCGCGGCTTGATTTGTGTCCCGATGGAGGAAAGCCGTTTGGATGAGTTGGGCCTGCATCCCATGAAAAACAAACATATCAACGATCAACATCAGCAGAGTAACACGGGCTGGTCGATTTCGGTCGACGCTGCGAAAGGAATCACCACCGGTATTTCAGCTTTCGACCGGTCGCATACGGTTAAGGTCCTGATTGATCCTAATACGAAACCGGCTGACCTGGAAACCCCAGGCCATCTTTTTCCTTTAAGGGCCCGTCCTGGCGGTGTTTTGGTGCGCGCCGGGCATACTGAGGCTTCGGTTGATTTGATGCGGATGGCAGGACTTTACCCCGCCGCTGTGATCTGCGAGATCATGAATGAAGATGGTACCATGGCCAGGACCCAGGAATTAATTGATTTCGCCAAACGGCATAAGATCAAGAGTTGTACGATTGACAGCCTCATTGAATACCGCCGGCGTTATGAAAAACTTGTTGAGAAGATTTTGGACACCGCCGTCTCGACGGTGTATGGAGAATTTCGGATGGCGGTTTATAAATCCAAGATTGACGGGCAAATGCACATGGCTTTGATTAAGGGGAAGGTGGATGGTTCGCTTCCGGAATTGGTCCGTGTTCAGTCGGAATGTTTGGTGAGCGATGTTTTTGGCATTCACCGCAAAGACGGAAACTCACAATTGCAGACCGCCTTTCAGATCATTCATCAAAATCAGTCTGGCGTTTTGTTGTATATGCGCCAGGCCACGGGAGGGTTGGGACTAGAGAAAATTTTGCATGACCAGCGTCAGGACCAAAAGGTCGATGAGAACACCGCCGTGAATATTTCCGCTGATTTTCGGGATTACGGCATTGGCGCGCAAATTCTGGCCGACTTAGGGATCAAGCAAATCCGTTTGCTGACCAATAATCCACGTAAGATCGTCGGGTTGGAAGGGTATGGTCTGAAAGTGGTTGAACGTGTTCCGATTGATCTAAACACAATTCAAAAATCCGTTTGAGCTACTAACTCACCGGTTTTCAATCAAGATATTGCAATCCTAGGCAGTTTGAAGATGGGTCAAAAGCAAATTCGTGTCATTAGAAATTCTCAAAAATTGGGCGTTGTCGTCGCTCGATTCAATGAATTCATTACGGAACGTTTATTAGCGGGGTGCCTGGAGGAATTGAAGCGCCGGAAGGTTTCTGAAAAGGATATCGTTCTGGTTTGGGTCCCTGGGTCTTTTGAGCTTCCGGTGGCCGCTTTGAAATTGGCGAAGAAGAAAAATATCGACGCTGTGATTTGTTTGGGATGTGTGATCCGGGGCGAGACCATTCATTTTGAGTTGGTGGCCCAAAACGCGGCGAGCGGTATCGGTCAGGCCGGTCTTGAATTAGGTAAACCGGTGATCTTCGGAGTACTGACGACGAACACGGTCAAACAAGCTTATGCCCGTTCGAAAGCCAAAGGAGACAATAAAGGCCGTGATGCTGCCGCGGCAGCGCTTGATATGATTGAAGCGCTGCGAGGAATTTGATCTTTTCCATTTTGACCGGCGTGTCAGCATGTGAAAACGGCCGGTTCGATCAAGAGAGTGAATGATGCGAAAACGAACGCTTGCCCGAGAACACGCTTTGAAAATTTGCTACCAAAAAGAGCTGACCAAACGCCAGCCGCAGCAGAGCATCCGTTATTATTGGGAAGACCAGGAGGGCGTCGCTCAAGAGGTCAGAGAGTTCGCGAACCGTTTGGTCGCTGGTGTTGTTGAGCATCAGGATACTATCGACGAGAAAGTTTCGCAATATGCCACCAACTGGCAGCTCAAGCGCATGGCCGCCATTGATCGTAATATCCTTCGATTGGGAGTTTTCGAACTCCTCTATGCTTCTGACATCCCGCCCAAAGTGGCCATTAACGAAGCTATTGAATTGGCTAAAAAATACGGGGATTTGGAATCCAGTAAATTCGTTAACGGCATTCTTGATAAAATCCATAAAACCGAATTGCAAAAACCTGAATCAGTTTGAGTACTTACGCGGATTTGCATACGCATACCTTTTTTTCTGATGGGACACAGTCTCCGCAAGAGGTTGTGCAGGACGCGTTTGCAAGAGGGCTGTGTTGTGTTTCGATAACGGACCATGATTCGTTGGAGGCGATCGTTCCGGCGCTGGCCGCGGCAAAAGCCGCTGGCATCGAATGTCTGCCCGGGATTGAACTTTCCAGTGAATACGAGGGCAAGGAAATTCACGTTCTTGGGTATGGGTTTGATTTTCAGCAAAAGTCGTTGGCCGTTTACCTTGAGGATGTTCGCGAATTGCGGCGCCAGCGGATGAAAGCCATGGTTCAGCGATTGCATGATCTGGGAATCTCGTCGATCGAATGGAATGATATCAAAACTGAGCGGCCCAGCACGTCGCTCGGACGTCCGCATCTGGCTGCCGCGTTGATAGAAAAAGGGATTGTCAAGAACATGGCGCAGGCCTTTGATCAATATTTGGCGGAAGGGGCCCCGGCTTATGTTTCTAAACCAAAGATCACTCCTTTCGAGGCCATCGATTTGATCAAGAAGGCGGGTGGGGCAGCGGTCCTAGCCCATCCGATGTTGAATCAAAAAGATGAGATCATACCGCGATTGGTTGCTCACGGTCTCGACGGGTTGGAGGTTTTTTATCCGGGGTGTTCCCACTCGATTCGACAGCACTATGAAGGTTTGGCGAAGAAGCATAAACTGCTCATGACCGGTGGGTCCGATGCACATGGAACCATGAAGCCGCATACGTTTGTTGGGAAGGTCAAAATTCCTTATGCCTTGGTTGAGGCGTTGAAGCTGAGATTGCAAAATAGCATGACCCCGTAGGTCCACCTACGGGGTGGACCTACGGGGTCAGAGGACATTAAGATGAGAACAGAATTAATGATGAGGCCTTTTGTGACCGCCAAATGCGGCCAGACCCTGGATGGGAAGATCGCGACATCGACGGGAAGTTCCCAATGGATCACGTCTGCGAAAACCCGGCAATGGGCCCGAGTAGAGCGAAAAAAGTTTGATGCCATTCTGGTTGGAATTGGGACGGTTCTTAAAGATGATCCTCGATTGAACGCGAAAGGCCGTAGCACGCCGATCAAAAAAATTGTTTTGGATTCGCGTTTGCGCATTCCTTTCAAAGCCAGATTATTTCACCGGGTTGATCCGCGAAATTGCATTTTAGCGACCACAAAAAAGGCCGGGTCAAAAAAAATACAAACCTTACGCGCGAAGGGGATGGTTGTCCTCATCTGTCCGACGCGAGATGGAAAAATCAAAATGGATTTTGTCCTTAAAAGTTTGTATGAATGGGGTGTCCGCTCGGTCTTGATCGAGGGGGGAGCAAAGGTGATTGGCAGTGCGCTCAAAGAAAGGGTTGTGGACCAGATGAAGATTTATCTGGCCCCCAAACTGCTCGGGGATGAAACCGCCCTGAGTTCGATTGCGGGACGAAGGGTTGCGTCGATCAATCAATGTTTATCGTTAAAGAACATCAAGCTAAAACGGATGGGGCCGGATTTTTTGATAGAAGGGGATGTGGTTTACTGAGATGTTTACCGGGATCATTGAAGAGATTGGGATTATCAAACAAATAAGAACAGCCAAGAATCTTACTGTCGTGGATGTCCAGGCCAAAAAGATTTTGTCAGGTGTCAAGCCGGGAGACAGTGTGGCGGTCAATGGGGTGTGCTTGACGGTCACAAAATGTGGGAAACAGACACTATCGTTTGATCTGATGAAGGAAACATTGTCGGCAACAAGTCTGGGAGAATGTCGAAAGGGCGACCTTGTTAATCTTGAACGGGCGTTGAAATGGGGTGATCGGCTCGGCGGACATTTTGTCACTGGACACGTTGATGGTGTATTAAGGATCAAAAGGATCGTTAAGGAAAGAAATTATGTTGAATTTCAATTTGATTTGAACCGCAAGATGAAAAAACATGTGGTCGCGAAGGGTTCTATCAGCATCGACGGTGTCAGTTTGACGATCGGCCGGGTCACTAAAAAGGATTTCTCAGTTGCCTTGATCCCATTTACTTTGCGGAACAGCAATTTGGGGATGAAAAGTGTTGGTAGTGGGGTGAATGTCGAGACCGATATTTTAGCCAAATACGGCAGAAGGATTTTGAAGAAGCTTAGATAACTTGGATTCTTGTATGAGCATGCGAAATAGGATAAAATGACGTCATGAACAAACGGATTGTCATAACCGGGGTCGGGGTCCTTGCCAGCAATGGCGAGGGGAAAGACGCTTATTGGCAGGCCTTAAAAGAGGGGAAGGTTGGTTATAAGCCTGTTACTCTTTTTGATGCGAGTGAGTTCAATACGAATATCGGTGGTGAGATCAGCGAATTTGACGCTAAGGTGTATATGGGACCCAAGGGATTGCGTTTGCTTGACCGCAGCACCAAGTTATTGGTCTCGTCGGCAAAATTGGCCATTGATCACGCGAAGCTCGTGATCACTGAGGAAAATACCGACGATGCCGGGGTCTCTGTAGGGACAACGTTAGGCAGCATCAAAAGCATTGCCGAATTCGATGAGGTCACGTTAAAGGAAGGGCCGCGGGCGGTGAATCCCGGGCTTTTCCCCAATACGGTGATCAATTCTCCGGCGAGCCAGGTCTCGATCTGGCACAAGATCAAGGGATTCAATACCACCATCTCAACCGGGTTCACCGCGAGTATGGATGCCTTGGAATACGCGTATAATTTTTTGCAATGGGACCGGGCTTCGGTCATTCTCGCCGGTGGTGTGGAGGAGATGTGCTACCACACTTTTTTTGGTTTTCATGAGATCGGTTTCATGTCGGGTTCGAAAAAGGGGCAGGATTTTATCAACTGTCCGTTTGATCGGCGACGCAATGGCATGACCTTCGCGGAAGGGGCCTGTCTGTTGGTGATGGAAAGTTTGGAGCATGCCAAGAAACGCAAAGCGCCCATTTTGGCGGAGATTGTGTGCTTTGGTTACAGTTTTGATCCTTTTCGGATCAACAAGTACAACCCCCGCGGGACGGGGTTGAAGATCGCGGTTTTGGATGCCTTGGAAAACGCGGACATGGCTCCTTCGGACATCAATTATATCTGCGCGAATGCCAACTCAACCATCGCTGATAAAATTGAAAGTCAGATCATCAATGAGGTTTTTGGCGAGCATGCTAAAAAAATTCCGGTCAGTGCCATCAAATCGATGATCGGCGAGACCTTCAGTGTTTCCGGGGCCATGGCGGTCGCGGCGAGTGTGGGGTCGCTGTTGGAAGGGTTCATTCCTTCGACGGTGAATTGTCTTGATCAAGACCCGGACTGCAAGGTCAATGTGGTGACGGGCCAAGCCCTGAATGCGGATTTGAAAAATGTCATGATCATCAATTTTGGTCCTAACGGCAGCAACACGATCATGATTTTAAGAAAGTATGAGAAATGATGGAAGAGCAATTTCTGAAAAATAAAGTAGCGGTTGTTTCCGGTGGAGCGCGCGGGATAGGCCGAGCGATCGTCAAAAAGCTCGCCCAGCAGGGATGCCATGTGACCTTCAACTATTTGGTCAGCGAACAATTGGCAAAGGACTTGGAAAAGGAAGTTTTGAATACGGGGGTGCGTTGCCGGGCGGTCAAAGTGGATGTTAAGGATTTTGCGGGTGTCAAAGCGTGGATGGATCAGATCGAGCGGGATTGGGAAAAAATCGATATCTTGATCAACAACGCTGGTATCATTGCTGATAAAGCGCTTATGATGATGTCACAACAGGATTGGAAGTCGGTCATTGACACGAATCTCAACGGGATGTTTCATATGGCACGAAGCTGTATTGTAAAATTTATGAAGCAGCGACGGGGAGATATCGTTAATATTTCTTCGGTCAGCGGTTTGATTGGTCTGCCGCGGCAAACCAATTATTCAGCGACGAAGGGGGCGATGAACGCGTTTACCAAGGCCTTGGCCAAGGAAGTCGCCGGATACGGCGTGCGGGTCAACGCGGTTGCCCCGGGGTTCATTGAAACCGATATCTTAGCGGGCTTGAGCGATGAATTCCGTCAGGAAATTTTAAAGACCATTCCCTTGGGGCGCATCGGTGACGTAGAAGACGTTGCCAATTGCGTCAAATTTTTGTTGAGTCCGGCGGCGGCTTACCTGACCGGACAGATCATCCAGGTCGACGGTGGTTTGGCGATAAGATAACGAAGTAAAGGCGCATCCTAAAAAGTGTTTAGGATGCATTATTGACTATTATTACCAAATAGGTTATATTTGTCATAATCGTGATTAACCGTCTAATACTGCATAAGTTACGAGAAGAATTGACCCAACCGGAAGTGCTCATCCTGTTGGGGCCACGGCAAGTTGGTAAGACAACCCTGCTTAAAATGCTCCAAGAAGATGCTCAACGGAAAGGTTATCAAACAGCCTTTTTTGATTTGGAGCAGCCGCAAACCCTCGCTGATTTTAACCTTTCCGATCGAGCGATCATCCAAAAGATTGTCAAGGCCGGGCAGATCATATTCATTGATGAATTTCAGTATGTCGCGAACATCTCAAAAATTTTTAAAGCCGTTTTCGATTTACGAAAAAAAATCAAAATCATTTGTTCCGGCTCATCTTCTTTGGAGATTCATAAACACTTGAAGGAAAGTCTGGCTGGGAGAAGGTTTTTATACCGTATTTACCCTTTAACCTACAGGGAACTGAAGTCCTTTTTCAAGAGCTATTTGTTTGATGATTATCTGCGATTTGGCGGTATGCCAGGGTTAACCCAAACAAACTCGACGGAAAGAAAAGGGCAGATTTTAAGCGAACTTTTAGGGAGTTACATTCTTAAAGACATCAAATCGTTGGTTAAAGAAGAAAATATCCGCGCCTTTAATCATTTGCTTTACCTTTTGGCAGAGAATCAGGGATCAACCATCTCAGTGAACTCGCTGGCCAGTGAGGTTGGGATGAGTTCGAAGGCCATCAATCATTATCTCGATATCCTCGAACAGACATATGTGAATTATCGAATTTACAGCTATTCGAAGAATCTGGGAAATGAGTTGAAGAAATCCTGCAAAACCTATTTGTATGACCTCGGGATTCGCAATGTTTTGCTTAAGGATTTTTCCGGCCCGGGAAGAAAGGATTATGGAACCATTCTTGAATCTTTTGTTTTTTTAAGACTGCAAACGATCCTGCAACCTAATATTGAAATCAAATTTTGGCGGACGAAAGATGGGGGCGAAGTCGATTTTGTTTTGCTCAAAGACCGTAAACCGATTCCTATCGAAGTTAAGGCCAAGATTGGCCGAGCAGAAATTCCGGCCGGTCTCAAAAGATTTCTTCATCGCTATCCAGAGGTTCAATCCGCTTACGTGATCAATGGATCCGTCGATGACCAGGTTAATTTGGGTAAGTGCCGCATTCATTACTTGACGTTTGATCGATTCGCGGAGGATTTTCAAGTTTAGTTTCGGAGTGTCGGCTCGGCCGATGTCGGCCGCTCATTGAGGAGGAGTTAACATGGAATTGAACATCCAGCAGATTCAAGAAATCATCCCTCATCGGTTTCCTTTCCTTTTGATCGATAAGGTCATCGATGTTGTCCCCAATCAAAAGTTGATCGCGATCAAGAATGTTTCGATCAATGAGTCCTATTTCGTCGGACATTTTCCAGAGGAAAAAGTGATGCCCGGTGTCTTGATCATTGAATCCATGGCGCAGGCGGCGTGTGTTTATTTTTATTACAGCAAGAACCTGCACGGTAAGAACCTGATTTATTACTTGGCCAAGACCACGGCGAAGTTCCATCAGCCCGTGACCCCCGGTGATCAACTGAGGATTGAGGTCACAACGATCAAGATGATGAAAATGGCGGGATTCTTAAGGGCCGAGGCTTTTGTGAAAGAAAAATTGGTCGCGGAAGCGGAGATTGGTTTCGGCGTTAAGGAAGTCTGATTCGTTTTGGGAATTTTTCGACGAGCAGATGAGGGAAGATCGATTTTAAGAAAAGATGCTTTTGGGAATGAAACTCAGGATCTGCGTTAAGAAGAGCATGAGTGTTAACCCCAGCATGACCCCCCAGGCCGTTAAGGATGTTCCTCCTTCAGCTAAGGCATCAGGAATCAATTCAGCGACGACAAGATAAATCATCGCCCCTCCGGCAAAGCCGAGTCCGACCGGTAACAGCGGTTGAAATACCCAAGTGAGCAGCATAGCAGGCACGGCCATGATGGGCTGCGGAATGCTGGTCAGAATTGAAATGAAAGCGCATTTTGTCGTCGATATCCCTTCTGATTTCAAAGGCAGAGATACCGCGATCCCTTCCGGGATATTGTGGATCGCGATGGCTAACGCCATGATCAATCCAAATTGCATATTTCCCGTCGCGAAGCCAACGCCAATGGCAATCCCTTCCGGTATGGAATGGATGAACATCGTTATAAAAACCAACAAACTTTTTTTCGAGAAGCCTTTTGTGAAAACATTGGAATGGTGATGGTTCGAAACCAGTTTTTCAGTCAGCCAACAAAACGCGGCGCCTAAAAGCAGGCCGAGCATAACCACGTAAGGCGCGAAAGGGTTTTGCGTTTTTAAGGCAATGCCTTCCTGGGCGAGCGAGAAGACCGAGGCCGAGAGCATCATTCCAGCGGCAAAGGCGCACGAGAAAGCGCGGACCAGTTTTGAGTTGGATTTTAGGAAGTGGACGGGTATGGCTCCTAATCCGGTTGCCAAGGCGCTTAGGATGCCGGTGGAAATTGTCCAAAAGATGACAGCGGTTTTATCCATAAGGGTTGATTCGCTTTTAAGACTGAGTTATCTTATCATTTGTATTTTAAATTCACAATTTTTTTCTTTTAAGCTCAGGGAGTCTCACTATAATGAAGGTATTGTTTGTTGTGAAAGGAAGGGCGGATTATGGCGACCAATAAAAATTTAGAAAGTATTGCGAACAGTTTTGCTGAGTTGGTCCTCGGGATTCTGCAGGAACGCGACGCGGACGCTTTCGCCGGGAAGACGACCATGAAGAAGAAGGCGACCATGGAGTACGACGGGAAATTGCGGATTTCCGGCATGGATATTTTTAATGAATCGACCTACATATCGGCAGTCAGTTTCTACTCGTCGGAAAAGGCGATGGCCAGTCATCAGGCCATCGGAGCGACATGCTTCTATGTGTTAAAAGAAAAAGCACCGCTTTTGTATAAAAATTTAGGCTTGAGCGGCTTCAATGATGAAGATGACGATCAAATGGTGGAGTATTTCGGAAAATTTGTTACCAGCGTCGTTGATAAATTTAAAAGCAAGGCAGTGGGTTTAGGATACAGCAGTTTAATTGCTTCTCCACCGGCGAATTATATCAATTCAGTCCCCGTGGGGATTGATTTCAGTCCAGACCAGTTTGATCAATATCAGATCAGTTTTCCATATAAGGGCAATCCAACCATGGCTGCTGATATCACGATGGCGGCAGCAAAATAGGGGTGGATAGATGGTTGAAGAGAAAATCAAGCCGGACGCGCAGTCGCCGCAACCAACGAAAAGTGACGAATTAAAGGATTCACAGAAGCAAGATTTTGTTGAAGAGCCGACGGATTTGACCGAAAACCTTGATTCAGAAGGGCAAGCCCCTGCTGCTTCTGGTGCCTCCATATCAGAAAAGACTGCGGCAAATGATAAACAGGAAAGCGGGCAAGAATTGAATGAAGATCGTGCTGGGGAACAGGGACCAGCTCAACCGGGGCATCCTAAAGCCATTTTGGATCAACTTGACCAGGAGGCCTCCTCTGGGATATCTGGGATCAACGAAAATGAAAATACGCCAGATGCTGCGGTCACGGAGCGGTCGGAATCTAGAGAAGAGCAGCCGTCAGTCGAAGAAAAGCCGGCCGACACCGCTGGTTCGCCTGAAGAAGACCCAGGTTCTCATTCTGGGGCTGAGGAGTTGGTTACCAAGGCGATGCGAAGTTTAGATAAGCTTCTTTCGAGTATTAAAAGTCAAAACTCATCTCCCAAATCCGACTGAAAGATCGAACCCCGGGAGTTAAACTCCCGGGGTTCACGAAGTGGGCTAAGAAATTTGGGTTTCCTCCGATAATGTGTTATACTTTGCTTATTCGATCGTCCCAATACCACTGAAGCATTCAAAAAGGGGAAGTATTTTGCGAACAGCCAATTCTAAAATTTTGGTTTTTCTATCCATTTTTTTCCTTGCATTAGGGATGAATGCTTTCGCGCAAAACAGTTCAAGCTCGATTCAATTCCCCAACGCGAACCCTTTTCGTAATCGGGGACAATTCGGGCCAAGGGCACCGGTCGCCCAGACTAATGTTTCGAGCAGAGGCAACCAAATGGATGGTGCCGCGAGAACGCAAGGGTCCTTTTCCGGGCAGCGGATTCATCACAGTTTTCCATCGAGTGTGAGGAGCCAGAAACGATCATTGGCTAACCAACCTTCCCGCAGCCGTCCGCAGAGCAGTCAACTTTCTCGACGGCCGCAGGTCACGGCTTCTCGAATACCACGGGCGGATAATATTGCCCGTCAGGCTAGACGGTCAACTCACAATTTGGCTCAAGCCGCGGCCAACGGCGCAAGAGCTGCTCAAAATTCCATAAACGCGAGCCAAAGATCGTCCAATTTACGATCCAATCAGCAGGGACTTTTGACTTCGGTTCGATCATCCAATCAGCAGACGCGGTCTTTACGGCAATCTTCTGATGTTGCGGTGCAATCGATCCGGTCCGCTCAAAGAACTGCCCAAGCAAATATCGGTGCTGCCCGCCGTTCAGCTCAGGCCAGCCTTCAGCAGGCCCGTCAATCTCGGCAGAGTTCCATAAGAAATATTCAAAGCGCCAGCCAAAATGCCACGGCCCGAAGCCTTCGGCCCTCATCAAATCTGCAAAAGCCTTTACACAGCGCGCCCCCAAATTCTAAAGGCGGGGCACAAAAGTAAAAGGCCCTGACCTGTTTTTTGAATTAATAATATCTTAACTCTATGATTGTTAGCAGGTTACATGTCTGATGTTATGAAGGACGATTTAACTTGACATTGAACAATAACATTTTATAATGTTCATAATTTGAACAATAAAGCCTAAACCATTCAAAGGACGCGATGTTAGAAGAAAGAGAATTTGAGCTTATCAATATTATCCGAGATCGCATCCACTGCAATCAGCGGAAAATTTCACAACATTTAGATCTCTCATTAGGGATGACGAATATGCTCATCCGTCGTTTGGTGTCTAAGGGATATATTCGTATCCGTCAGTTGAATAAGAAAAAAGTCGAGTATCTTCTTACCCCCAAAGGATTCGCGGAAAAGATGCGTAAATCCTTGAAATATACCCTCAAAACAATCGATTCCATCAGTCTGATCAAATCAAAAATTAAGATTCTCATTTCACAGTTATATGAGGAAGGCGAACGCGCCTTTTATTTGGTTGGAAAATCCGACCTGGTGGCCCTTGTAGAGGCGGTGATTCAGGAACAGAATTTGACCGACTGTCAGTATCAGAGAATTCAGGATTTAACCGAAGATTTAAGAGAGGGTGTTGTTTTGATCTGTACCGAGAAATTTGATCATAAATTTCTAAATCAGAAATCGGTTAATTTGATCCAAGAATTGGCCAAAGACGAAACCTTTATTCAAAAGGTTAATGTCAAACAACAGGATGAAGATGAGAAAGACGTTTATTTACATCGCTAAAATAAGAGGGTTGCAATGGAAATAAAAAATTCAAATGTTCTTGTGACCGGAGCAGATGGCTTCATTGGCAGTCATTTGGTTGAAAGGCTTATCAGAGAAGGTGCTAAGGTCAGGGCGTTCATTTATTATAATGTTTGGAATTCTTACGGTTGGTTGGACAGCTGTTCGAAAGAACAACTCGACCAGATTGAAATTTTTTCCGGGGATGTGCGTGATCCTAATGGAGTCCGTAAGGCGCTAGAGGGCATGGATGTGGTTTTTCATTTGGCGGCCTTAATTGGAATCCCTTTCAGTTATCTTGCCCCAGACAGTTATCTTGAGACGAACATCAGAGGGACGCTAAATGTTTTACAGGCAGCTAAGGATCACGGTGTTAAAAGGATTTTATTAGCTTCGACGTCGGAAGTTTATGGAACCGCCCGGTATACACCGATTGATGAAAAACATCCTAAACAAGGGCAGTCTCCTTATGCCGCTTCAAAAATAGCCGCGGACTATATGGGCGAGTCCTTTTATCGAAGTTTTGATTTGCCGGTTACCATAGTCCGTCCTTTTAATACCTTTGGACCGCGGCAGTCTGCACGAGCCATCATTCCTACCATCATATCGCAACTGTTAGCAGGAAAGACGGAAATCCATTTAGGTTCTTTGCATCCGAAACGTGATCTTTTATTTGTTGATGATACGGTCAGCGGGTTTATTGAGATTGCGAAGGCAGAAGGGGTCATCGGTGAAGAAATCAACATTGCTTCACAAAGCGAGATGAGTGTTGGCGATTTAGCGAAACAGTTGATTGAAATCATCAATCCAAAGGCAAAGATTGTTTTAGATCCAAGTCGGGTGCGACCAGGTAAGAGTGAGGTAGAACTGTTGTTAGGAAGCAATGAAAAATTAAAGTCTTTAACGAATTGGAATAAGCAGTATTCCTTTTCAGAAGGTCTACGAAAAACGATTCAGTGGTTTCAATCCGACGGGCATTTGCAGAGGTATAAGACCAATGTCTACAATGTTTAAAACGATCCATCTGGATGCGCCCAACATCAGCGAGCTTGAAAAGCGCTATGTGACTCGAGCCCTTGATCAGGGATTTGTCTCAACCTTCGGTCCTTATGTCCCAGAATTTGAAGAAAAATTTTGTCATTACATTGGTGCTCAAGCAACGGTGGCGGTGCAAAGTGGGACCGCAGCCATGCATATGGCCCTTCATGAATTGGGGGTTGGCCCTGAAGATGAAGTCATTGTTCCGGTCTTGACGTTCATTGCGACCGTCAATCCCATACAATATCTTGGGGCCCAACCGGTCTTTGTCGACGTGGATACAAAAACTTGGACCATGGATATCAACCAGATTAAATTAAAGATTAACAAAAAGACAAAAGGGATCATTGTCGTGCATCTTTATGGTCATAGTTGCAACATGGATGCCGTTATGGAGCTCGCGAGAAAACAAGGACTTTTTGTGATTGAGGACGCAACCCAGAGTTTGGGCTCCTATTTTCAACGAAGGCATACGGGAACGATGGGAGATTTTGGTGTTTTTAGTTTTAATGGAAATAAGACAATCACCGTCGGTGGTGGTGGGATGCTGGCTGGACAAAATAAGAAGAGCATCGACCATATCCGTTTTTTGGTGAATCAGGCGCGAAGTGATCAAAATGGCTATTTTCATCCGGAGATAGGGTTTAATTATCGGATGACGAATTTAGAAGCCTCTTTGGGGTTGGCGCAACTGGAACGGGTTGATGATTTTTTAGCCACTAAAAAGCGATTCTCTGAAATCTATCGCAAAGAGTTGTCGGATATCGCAGGACTTCATTTTCAAGATTCTTTTCCTCAGAGCAAGGATATGTCGTGGTTAACAAATATTTTTTTAAAGAAAAGGAAGATGGAAGATCTGCAAAAAGGATTGATGAAGCGAGGGGTTCCCACCCGACGGGTATTTATGCCGTTAACCGAATTTCCAATGTATCAGGAGCAGGGGGCCAAAAAAGCCTTTTTACAGGCCTATGCGATTTATGAATCAGGATTAACGTTGCCGGGGTCAACATTGAACGTACCCGAAGATATCTTGCAAGTTTGTCGTGTGATCAAGGAGGAGCTCAATCGTGAAGCGTGAAGATCTTATCCTTATCGGCGGTGGAGGGCATTGTCAGTCCTGCATCGATGTCATTGAAGAAGCTAAAAAGTTTCGCATTGCCGGTATCATTGATTTAGCAAAGAAGGTCGGCCAAAAGGTCCTTGGCTATCCGATCATTGCGAGCGACGATAAAATAGGTCAGCTCGTCAAAGAATACAAGAATTTTTTTGTGACCATTGGTTTTGTCAAAGA
>JAHFFS010000128.1:1692-4616 GCA_023247815.1 Candidatus Omnitrophota bacterium | reverse complement strand
GATCGATATTTTTCAGGTTCCGGGCAACGGCCCAAAGGGACGCATCTCAATTGAAGACATCAAGGCCTACTCAAAAAAATTGAACTTACAGCGGATGGTTGGCGGCCCGTCGACAACAAGCGTTGGGCAGCGTGACCTACCTGATTTCAGTAAGTGGGGTGACATCGAACGCAAGCCGATGAATAACATCCGCAAAAAAACCGCGGAACATTTGAGTTATTGCTGGCAAACGATCCCCCACGTGACGCAATTTGGTAAGGCGGACATCACCGAATTGGAAAAACTGCGCAAACGTTACTCGAAACCGGAACGCAAATTGACCATCACCCCTTTCCTTTTGAAAGTCATTGCCTCGGGACTCAAGGCCTTTCCCCAATTCAACGCCAGTGTGGACATGCAAAAAAATGAAATCGTTTATAAAAAATATTTTCACGTCGGTGTTGCCGTTGATACCGAGCGCGGCTTGCTGGTGCCGGTGGTGCGTGATGTTGAAAAAAAGAGCATCATGCAACTGACCCAGGAATTGAATGAAATCGCGGAACGGGCCCGCAATAAGAAAACAACACTTGAAGAAATGCAGGGTGCCTCCTTTACTCTGACGAATCTTGGTGGCATCGGCGGAACGGCCTTCACTCCGATCGTTAACTGGCCGGATGTTGCCATTTTAGGCGTGTCTCGGGCAGAATGGGAACCTGTTTATGTGGAGAAGCAATTTGTCCCGCGACTGATGCTGCCGCTTTCCCTTTCCTATGACCATCGTTTGATCGACGGGGCTGATGGTGCCCGCTTCCTTACCTGGGTCGCGGACGCTATCCAACAGCCCTTTCTCATGGATTTGGCCGGTTGATTCAAAAAGGAACAAAGATATGAGTTCACAACATTCACAATTGGTTGTTATCGGTGGCGGGCCTGGCGGATATGCCGCGGCCTTTTTAGCTGCTGATCTGGGGATGAGCGTGACACTTGTCGATAAAGAAAAAAATCCCGGCGGTGTCTGCTTGTTCCGTGGCTGCATCCCCTCGAAAGCCCTTTTGCACGTTGCTAAAGTCCTTTCCGAGTCGAAAGACGCGAAAGAGCTCGGCATTGAATTTGACAAACCAAAAATCCATCTTGATCGAGTGCGTGATTGGAAAAACAGCGTTGTCACCCGGCTGACCAGTGGTTTGGGACAACTCTGCCAGCAACGAAAAGTCAACTATGTTCAAGGGACCGCGCAGTTTGTTAACTCAACAACCGTGCAGATCGAGTCACTTCAAGGCAAAAACCGTTTAACATTTGATCATGCGATCCTGGCAACAGGCTCTTTTCCCGTGGCCCTTCCCTTTGCTCCCAAGTCCGAAAAAATCTTGGATTCAACCACGGCTTTGAACTTAGAAAGCATTCCGGAAAAATTGCTGGTGGTGGGCGGCGGATACATTGGTCTCGAATTGAGCACGGTCTATCACGAATTGGGTAGCGAAGTTTCCGTCGTTGAAATGCTTCCGCAGATTTTGATGGGGGCTGACCGTGACTTAGCTTTGGTTCTAGAAAAACGCATCAAAGAACGCTTCAAGTCCATTATGACCAGCACCAAAGTGACCAAGATGATCGAGACGAAAACCGGCATTCAAGTCACCTTTGAAGATAAAGACGGAAAGACCTTTACCGACGAATACCAAAAAGTGCTGGTTGCCATCGGCCGTAAACCAAACTCAAACAATTTGGGGTTGGAAAAGACTTCCGTAAAAGTCAATCCGCGTGGTTTCGTTGAAGTGAATTTGCAACGTCGGACAACAGACCCTCACATCTACGCCATCGGCGATATTGCTGGCGAACCAATGCTGGCCCACAAAGCCTCGCACGAAGGTCGAGTGGCGGTCGAAGCCATTGCCGGCCATAAGGTGGCCTTTGAACCAGCCTGCATTCCAGCTGTTGTTTTCACTGACCCGGAAATCGCCTGGTGCGGCCTGACTGAAAATGAAGCAAAAGAAAAAAACATCGCCGTCAAAGTCGTTAAATTCCCCTGGGCGGCTTCGGGACGGGCCATCACCTTAAACCGCACCGATGGATTGACCAAATTGATCATCGATCCCGAAAGTGAACGGATTTTGGGAGTTTCAATCGTTGGGGTCGGCGCCGGCGAGATGATCGCCGAAGGTGTCATTGCTGTCGAGATGGGTTCGGTCGCGGCAGATCTCAAACTCAGCATCCATCCTCATCCTACCTTATCAGAGACCGTGATGGAAACCGCAGAAAGCTTCTTTGGCCAAAGCACTCATATCTACCGGCCTAAAAAATAATTTTAAAATCCCTGCACGTTAAGACGCAATTGGTCCGTAACTTTCATTCCTAATTCTTGAACTTGGCCGGCCTTGATCTCTAAAACATACCTGGCCTTTTCGGTGGGTTGGTAAGTCGGGCAGGGATCCCTCTCGCATGGTGGGACATTTTCAGCGATGAAAACAATACGCCCGTCGGAATCCAGCCAAATCATGTCCAACGGGATCAAGGTATCCTTCATCCAAAACGCGTACGGATACAAAACCGGAAACACAAAGAGCATTCCCTTGTCCTTGGCTAACTGCTCCCTCCCCTGCAAACCCTTTTGCCGGTCTGCCTCGGTCCGGGCCACCTCTACCGAAAAACATTTGTCCTGATAGCATACCTGACTGCCCTTTTGGGGAGAACATCCCGTGAGCCAAATGAACGAAAGGATGAAAATGAAAGATAAATTTTTATAAATCATTGCCGGTCACATTCAAATAATCTTTGAAACTGAGCGATCCATGAATTTCCTTGTTGATCATGGCCATGCGTTCCGGAATATAGGGATGGGTGCGAAAATAACTTTTCGGACGTAACTGCGAATCATGAAGTTCCTTCTCGAGCACGTTAAGGACATTGAGCATCCCCTGACAATCATACCCAGCCAATTTGGTATATTT
>JAHFFS010000128.1:0-1682 GCA_023247815.1 Candidatus Omnitrophota bacterium | reverse complement strand
CCGAGACGGTCGGCCTCAAATTCATCTTGACGGGAATAATGCACAAACACCGTCGGCAAAAGGGCGTTGACCCCTTGCGCGACTTCGGCCTTCTGCGACCCCACGGCCAAAACCTGCAACAGCATAAAGCCATACGAGGCCTGCAGACGCTTGATCCCATGACGGGCGTTCACATGCCCCAGTTCATGAGCAAGCACACCCGCGATCGCGTCATCAGTCTTCAATTTATCAACCAATCCCTTGTAAATGTACACATGTCCGCCGGGAAGAGCAAAGGCATTGACTTCATCCTCATCAATGACCTTGATCGAATAGATGATATCCTTGCGGTCAACAACCTCTATCAGTCGGTTTAAAATACCTTCCAATCTTTCGTTGACATCAACATCCGGTAAAAACTTTTCCTGTTTATCAAGGGCCGCGGCCATGCTGTCACCGATCTGGACTTCTTTATCGGTTCCGTACATGAGCGTTTCTTCTTGATGGGTGGCAAGGTTATACTCCGTCGAGCATCCCAATGCCCAAAAGGCGACCACAACCAAGACCCAACATTTTTTTCTCATAACAACACTCCAAAATCCTTTAACATCATCCGCAATTTTGCCAAAGGCAAACCAATCACGTTGTTGTAACATCCTTCGATCCGAGAGATAAAAATCCCTCCGCGGCCCTCGATATCAAAACCCCCAGCCTTATCAAGCGGCGACGTCTGACCATGATAAAGTTCAATTTCTTGTTGAGATAAGGTATTCATAAAAACCTTGGTTTTTTCAAAACCAGATTTGCTTTTTCCAGTTTCAGCGTCGATGATCACGATCCCGGTATAAACCCAATGCGGTTTGGCAAACAATTGCCGTAAAATCCTAGCTGCTTCTTTCAGGTCGTTTGGTTTGCCAATCACGTGTTGATGTCCATCATAAACAACCGTATCAGCCCCAATGACCAATCCGCGATCGACCCTTTGGGCAATGTCCCGCGCTTTCATCAGCGCGTTCTTCTGCACAAACGCCGCGCAGGTCGTCTCGATCTTTTGCAATTCTTTCACCTTGCTCGACATGACTGAAAATTTAAGTCCGGTCAGACGCAGCAACCTTTTGCGCTGTGCTGAAGCTGAGGCAAGGATGATTTTAGGAGTTTTCATTTTAAAAATTCTTCAATCGTAAAAACCGACAGCAATTCACTGCCCTTCTCGGCAATCTTTTCCTTGGCCCCCTCCTGCCGGTCCACCAAGCAAACACACTTTTTGACCTTGATGTTCAGCTTGGCCAGGACGTCGATGGCATGAAGAAAGGCCTTTCCGGAAGTGGCAACATCGTCGATGACAATGACCTCACTGCCTGCAAGGATTTCCGGACCTTCGATCTGCTGCTGCTTGCCGTGTTTTTTAGGTTCTTTGCGGATGATGAATGTATTGACGGATTTCCCGGCCTGATAAAAAAGCGCGCCGATCGCGCCAATGATGGGGTCCGCCCCAAGGGTCGGCCCACCGATCGCGGCAAATGTTTCGTTCTTCAACAAATCAAGGATGGCCCTAGCACTCAGATACGCCCCTTGGCTCGACAGTGTGACCAGACGCGCGTCGATGTAATAGTCACTTTCCTTTCCCGACGACAAAGCAACTTTCTGACGAAAAAAAGCTTTTTGTTTGAGGATCTTCAATAATTCTTTTTTTTCATCCTGTC
>JAHFFS010000127.1 GCA_023247815.1 Candidatus Omnitrophota bacterium | reverse complement strand
GTCCGTACAGATTTTTATCGCTTGAGGGAGAAGTCCTTGTTTTCGATAAATACTACATAAGCTCAATAACGGCTGCCAAAAATTGGGATCCTCCAGACTAGCGGAAAGAAAAAGTTTTTCCGACTGGATCAAGTCACCTTGAACCAGATAGGCCTGCCCCAGGTTATTTGTGATCATGGCATTGTTGGGGCGAAGGGCCAAGGCTTTTTGAAAGGCCTGCATGGCTTTATCCCCTTGATTGAGTTTTAAATAAAGCAGCCCAAAGTTGTTTTGCGTCCAGGCATTGTTGGGATCCATTTGATTGGCTTTGATGAGATTTTCTTGGGCTTCTTGCAAACGGTTTTTCTCAAGGTAAGCCTCGGCTAGATTATGATATGGGCGCGATTTGTTCGGAGAGGCTTTGACCGCGTGATTCCAAAAGGTGATTTTGTCTTTCCAAATCAAATTTTGCTGAAACGTCATGACGGCAAGGAACATGATGAATGAGCCGAGGAGCAGATAAAGGATTTTTGGTGATTTGATGGTTTGGTAAAGCAGGCCAACGAAAAGAATCGTCAGTCCAACCAGAGGGACGTACATTCGATAAAGGGCGATGACATAAGGGATGGGGAAAATGCTTGAGTCGATGAGCTGTGTTGCAAAAAACCAGAAGATACCAAAGGCCAGCAATTTGCTTTTGGACGACAGTCGGAAACCCAAAAATAAAAGCAAAAGCAAAATGCAAAGGCCTGACCAGGTTGGCAGCTCAAATAAACGATGAGACACGGCTATGTCATAGTCAAAGTTTAAGTTGAAGGGAAAGAGAAAGAGCTGGAGGTAATAAGGCAAGATCCGAAATTGGGTTAAAAGATAATTGGCGCTGGTGATCACGTCGGATTCGTGGGATTGGGACACGAACTGTTGGCTGAGCAGTGCTTTAAGATCAAAGTGATAGAAATAGGGAATGATCAAACTGATGAGCAGAAAACAAACGAGGATATATGGAGAATTATTTTTTTTAGGAGTTTCCTTCAACGACGATTTTTTTAGTAGAAGCCATTCACATAAGAAAATAACAAAAATCAAGGTGAAGGATCCTTGGCGGGTGAACATACCTAAGATAGCAAGAATGCTGGCGAGAAATGCATAAGTGAACTGGTTTAATTTTTGTTGTTCCGGAACGCGGGCTTTAAGATAAAAGCATAACGATGAAATAAAAAAGAGTCCGGCCAATGAGGCAAAGCGCTGTGTGATTTGCGTCACTGCTTGTATTTGTAAAGGATGGGCAACAAAGATGAGGCTGATCAGGGCCGCCAGCAGCGGATGTTTATTTTCAGGCGCAAAATTTTTGAGCTGCGGGGTTTTTAAAATGAGCTGGATGAGCCAAAAAAGCGAGCTGGCTGACAACAGATGAATGATCAGGTTGGTGAGATGATAACCAAAGACTTGTTGTTGATGAAAATGATAGTTGAGGGCAAAGGAAAGGTTGCCGATAAATCGGTTGGGATAGCTGTTCCAGATTTGTTTGACATCGGATAGGTGATAGATGAATTTGGCCCGGTCGATGAAGCTGATGTCATCGAACAGAAACGGAGAATGAAACGTCTGGGAATAAATCAGAAAACCAAGCAGCCAAATTAAGGAAACAAAAAAGAGAGGAAGTTGGGTGCTTTGTTTTTTTTCCAACACATGCCTCAAGCGGGTTTTTTAAATCTGATTTGTGATTTTTTTCAAAATAGCATTTTGGTTTGGTAAAGTCAATATAAAGCCGGGATATCTTGAAAACTGCTTTACACTTATTGCAAACTTTGTTATAAATAGGGGCGTATTTTTTGGGAAGTTTGTGGATTTTGTTCATTCATCCGACGTAAATTGAAAAATTTCTAAATTAAATACGGAATTTTTGGGCCATTAGCTCATCTGGTAGAGCAACTGACTCTTAATCAGTGGGTGGGAGGTTCGAGTCCTCTATGGCCCATAACTGTACACGAATTTTTTGAGGAGGTTTGCTTGCCAGTCAGAAATGCAGATCTGAAGGCTCTTCATGAGCAGGCGGTTTTGTTCCGTCGCGAAATTCTTGAGACCGTTCATCTGGCCGGGTCAGGGCATCCTGGTGGATCGTTATCTGCCGTCGAGATCATGATCGCACTTTACGGCTATCAGCTGAATCACCGCCCGCAAGAACCACTTTGGCCGGACCGCGATCGTTTGATCGTTTCCAAGGGCCATTGTTCACCGGTAACTTATGTCACACTCGCCAATTATGGTTATTTCCCAAAGGCGGAATTGAAAAGGTTCCGCAAATTTGGTTCCATTTTACAAGGCCATGTCCATGTGAAGGTGCCGGGGGTGGAGTTCAACACCGGGTCCTTAGGCCATGGTTTGTCAGTGGCCTGCGGGATCGCTTTGGGAGCGAAGATGTCAAAAAAGTCTTTCAACGTTTATTGTCTGCTCGGCGATGGTGAAATTCAAGAAGGATCGGTTTGGGAAGCCGCGATGACAGCGCCTCACTATCATTTGGATAACTTGTGCGCGATTGTTGATTACAATAAAGTCCAGGAGAACGGGCCGGTCAATCAGATCAAAAATTTGGAACCGCTCGCTGACAAATGGAAATGTTTTGGCTGGCATGCCATTGAAGTTGACGGCCATCAATTGCCGGCTTTGTTGAAAGCGTTTGATGAATTTGCCGTGATCGACGGAAAGCCGACGGTGATCATCGCGCATACCGTCAAAGGAAAAGGGGTTTCATTTATGGAAGGAAAGGCCGGCTGGCACGGCAAGGCACCTAATGCCGAGCAACTCAACGCAGCACTTGCCGAGTTGGTTGCTTTGAAAAGTGATAAAGGGGCGGTCAACAGATGAACGATTGGGTTGCTACCCGCGACGGGTTTGGTCAGGAATTGGTAAAAATTGGAAAAGAAAACGAAAAGATCGTTGTCTTCTCCGGTGATTTGGAAGACGCGACCCGAGCGGAATATTTCAAAAAGGAAATTCCCGAGCGGTTTTTCAACCTTGGCATTGCCGAGCAGGATGTTGTGGGAGCTGCCGCTGGAATGAGTCTCGTTGGGTATGTTGCGTTTGCCAGCTCTTTTGCTGTATTTATGACCAACCGGGCGTATGACATGATCCGACTCGACGTGTGTTATAACGATTGCAATGTCAAAATCGTTTGTTCACATGCCGGAGTGACAGTCGGTGAAGACGGTGCTTCGGCCCAATGTCTCGAAGATTTTGCTATCATGCGCGTTTTACCGAACATCAAAGTGATTTGTCCGGTCGATACGATAGAAGCAGCCAAGGCCACGCGTTGGATGGCCAGTGTCCATGGGCCGGTTTATATGCGGACGTCACGAGCTCCGTTGCCGATCCTTACGAAGGCAGAAGATGATTTTGTTGTGGGCAAGGCCAATTGTTTGAGGCCTGGCCGCGATGTGACTTTGATTGGCTGCGGCTTGATGGTTTATGAGTCATTGCAGGCAGCGGAAATTTTGAAAAAAGAAGGCATTGATGCCCGGGTCATCAATATGCACACGATCAAACCTTTGGATGAAAAGACAATCGTTGCTGCCGCAAAAGAAACCGGCGCCATTGTCACTGCCGAAGAGCATCAGATGTATGGCGGATTGGGCAGTGCGGTCGCCGAAGTGCTCGTCCAGAAATATCCTGTGCCGCTTGAAATGGTCGCGGTTAAGGACCAATTTGGTCAATCCGGGACTCCGCAAGAGCTTTTGAAATTTTATCATTTGAAAGATGTTGATATCGTCGAAGCCGCTCGTCGGGCCATTAAACGAAAATCGAAATAATGCAGCAACTCCTTCCTTGATTTTTTTACTTGTGATAAGATTGAAAAAATGATTGTTTAACCTGGAGGCTATGATGTCGCAAACCGTTCTTCATGAGCTGGCCAATTTGGGCCAAAGCGTCTGGTTGGATTTTATCAATCGGCGGATGATTGAAAATGGTGAGCTGAGATCTTGGATCGAACAAGGCCTGCGCGGGCAGACTTCGAACCCATCGATTTTTAATCAAGTGATCAGCCAAACATCCGATTATGATGAAAGGATCATAGAATTAAGAGAAGCTGGGAAAAATATTTTTGCAGTTTATGATGCCCTGACGATCCGCGACATTCAAGATGCTTGCGATTTGTTTCGTCCAGTCTATGAAAAAACCGATGGGCTCGATGGTTATGTCAGTCTGGAAATCAATCCTGAATTGGCGCATGATGCACAAGCTTCGATCAAAGAGGGGCAGCGGCTTTATTCGGTGGTTAAACGGCCCAATGTGATGATCAAGGTCCCGGCCACGGATGAAGGGTTTCCGGTCATTCAAGAATTGCTTGCCAGTGGGATCAACGTCAATGTCACTTTGATTTTTTCTCGCAGACAGTATTGTAAAACAGTTGCCGCTTACGTACAGGGGATCAAAGATCTTTTGAAAAATGGCGGGGATGCTCGTAAGGTTCGTTCGGTCGCAAGTGTTTTTGTCAGCCGGATTGATTCTTTGATTGACCAGCGTCTGCAGGATATGATCAAAAAGACGACGGACCAGCAGCAAAAGCAAGTATTGCAGTCGTTATTGGGAAAAGCTGCTGTTGCGAATTCACGTTTGATTTTTGAAACTTTTAAAGAAGAATTTGCTGGACGAGATTTTCAGCAGTTGAAGGAAAAAGGGGCCCATGTGCAGCGGGTCCTTTGGGGATCAACCTCAACCAAAAACCCAGATTATCGCGATGTCAAATACGTCGAGGAG
>JAHFFS010000126.1 GCA_023247815.1 Candidatus Omnitrophota bacterium | reverse complement strand
GGCCGGCATTATAAAAAAACGGGAAAACCCCGCTGGCATCCTCAACAAAAAATTGCTCTGAAAGCCCTTCGTCCGGGTCTGGAAGAGACAACAACTGCCGCCCGTTAGGATGCAGCGGATCTCGTCGATACAAATGATGCTCATCATCCCTTCCCAACTGCTCACGGAAAGATAAAAGCGCATTGTTTGTGTTCTCTGAATAATCTTCGTAGACAAAAGGATAATTGTACGGGCTCCCAACCGTGCCTGAAAAATAAATGCTCTTCTGTTCGCAAAGCGTCTCTGAATTGTCGGGACACGTCTCCGGGCGAACCCCTAAATCACATTCCTCGTCCTCGCCGCAAAAATCATCGTCGTCGACGGCAAGATCGCAGCATTGCGGGCGATCCGGATTGTCCCCGACACTTGGTAAACAGCAAGGATCACCAAATGCCGATGATGGATTCGCAGCGCCGGCATCATGGATTCCCCAATCATCCGCGTCTCTGGTCTTCACTAATAAATCCTTTAAGCCGCCCTCTCCTTCGTTACCGTGAATAAAATACTTAACCGCGTTATCATCGACGGCCGGGATCTGCCGCAGCCGCTCGGTGTAATTGTAACCAAAACGTGAAATATAATCCGGCGCGCTTTCTTTATCAAATCGGTCCTGCAGATCACCAAAAATCCCGTCGGAATCACTGTCAATCAAATCCGGAATCTGAACGTTGTCACTGACGACCCCCTGAATCGCCGTCTGTACCCCCATTTCGACAAACTGGTCGGCAACCTTCAAATTCGCGATCATTTTATTCCAGGCCGCGGTTAACCCGGGCTGGACCACAGTGACTTGCAACACGATAGCGACGGCAGTCATCACCCCGGCGATGGCCGCGGCTATCGCGACAGTTTCCGCTAACGCTCCTATCGCCGCGGCAAGAGTCCCTGCCCCCGCTCCAGCTGTAAAAATGGTAATAATGATGCAGATAATGATGATGATGATGATGATGATCAATTTGATGATCAGCTTAAAAACATTAGTATGCTTGCAGTATCCAGGGCGGCCGCCGGAAACTTTTCCATTCAGCTCAGTCTGGAAAAGATTTTCGCCGTAACTCGCCATGAAAGAGACCATCTGGCCGGCCGAGGAATTGGCCGCCTGCATGGTTAACGTTTTGATTTGCGAAACGCGATTGAAATTAAACACCACCGCGTAAAAAACCAAACCGATGGCGATGACGAGGATCAAAATAACGGCGATCTGGCCTTTTTCTGATCGGCGTTGCGCCAAATCCACCTTCTTACTTTGGAATTGACTCTTTAAATAAGCGCTCATTTTGGAACCTTTTCAAACCCGTTCATATCAAAATTGAAAAAATTCGCGGGGACCACTGCCCCGATATCGGTAGCGGTATAAAACGTTGGTTTGAGCTGTTTCAAAGGACATGAGGACCCGGTGCAACCAATATCCTGAGTTAAAATCTTTTCATGAGCGCGAATACGGTCGGCCAAGTCCCGTCCCGTCCAGGCAAAAACCTTAATCATACCGACGATCAACAATAACGTGATCATCATGCTGAACGTGAATTCAATGGTCACTTGAGCTTTGGTTTTATTATTTACCATTTTCACTATTCCATTCCCTCATCTATTCCCTTTTCCCTCTTCACTATTTTTGCTACTTCTCAAATTCCTCAAACCGCGTCACCCAGCGCCGGCCGCGCAAGTCTTTAATCCGGCTGCGGATAAAAAGGATCGGGCCTTCGTTGGGGCGATCCTTTCCTTGATCCATGCAGGTAAACTCTATATTCGCCTGAGAAAAACAGTTGTTGCACGCCTCCACCGGATTGTCTAAGCCAGCGACGGTGTTAGCGAGAGCCCATGGGGTAGGCCTCCCATCGGCATCTTTCCACGCCTGCGGGTTACCGTCGGGCGAGCAAAAACGTCCGGTGTCATGATCAATATTAAAAATCCGTTGAATCAATTCCGCGTGGTCCTGCCGATTTGTGTTACGGATGAATTGCGAAGTCTCCGGATCATATAACTTGCCCTGTTCCACGCGCAGCATCGTTCCCTCTTTTGTCATCGCGTAAATGGCCACATCATCGTCCAGACCAAACTTGCGCTCCGGCAAACCTTGTTCTTCCCGCATAGTCTTATCACGGTCGTCAAACCCAAGATTGACATCCCCTTCCTGAAAATCAAGAACTCTCAGCGCCAAAATGATATTGGCTTTCCTGGCAGCTTCCTCTTCCAGCTCTTCTTGTTCCTGCTGGCTTTGTTGATTCTGCTGATTACGATCAGGTAAAACCGGCGGCAACCCCACAATCTCTAATATGGTCTCTTCCTTCAAATCACCGTCTACGTCTAAACCATCATTCACATGATTTCCTGGATCAATATTTGATTTCAACCCTTCGACCTTGTTCCATTGCCAATGAAATTTCGTCCGCAGATCCAGATCAGGCACATCCACATCTCCATCCAAATCCAAATCAAAACATTCATCACAGCCGATATCAAACTCCCCTATCGCCTGCGCTCTGACGCGCTGGCCGTAAAAAATAACACACCCTTCCCCGCTGTTGCAATCCTTATCCCAACAAGTTCCCTTGGGACGGGGATCATGATCGCAGTGTTTCTTTGCGTCATCCGCATACATTTTCATCAAATCGTATTCTTTGAATGCTATGGTCGTCAACGGAAACCGCTGACCGTTCACAATCAAATCAAATATAGGTAAATGTTGGGTAGATCCAAAACTGAGCGGCATGAGTTGATTCCGGCTGAACGTTCCAGACCCGCTGGTCATATAAGGAATCCTATCACGATCTCCCAATGCGTCAGCGCCGCCGATCGATAACCGATCTTCAATCAAAAAAATGGAAGCGGTGTTGCGCGCCCGCGAAGGGCCGCCGGTATAATGCCCCTCTCCGGTTTTATAAGATTCCGAAAGCGCGAATCGAAATGCCCGCAGCTGCTGATTCACGGACTGAGTGGTATTAAATCCGGTTCGAACAATCAGTCCTATGACAAAAATCAAAACAGCGCCAAAGATCGCCAACTCCGACGCGGCTTGAGCGGCCAACGGAGATTTAAACCATTTTGCAAAAAACCCGTTGATCATAAAACTTAAAACCCTCCCACACTGCTGAATCCCGAACGTCGTTCAAGCGAATTGGATTGATCGGTGCGGATTGTCCAGACACCTTTTCGAGTCTCGTCAGGAACAGAAACAACCTGGCTTTCAATATTGGCTGACAAACTGACCGTCACATTGCCATTGGTCAACCGCGGATCATATTGATCTCCCAAATCATCCACCGCGGCTTTCCAGCGCCCCAAAACACCGCGACCAAAATAGTTCCCGATGGTGATAAACGCGGCAATGATCAAAATCAGCAGAATCGTGTACTCTAACGTGCTCTGTCCTCTTTGCTTCATTTTTAACACCTCGCTCCTTATTTCCCTAATTTCCTTTTACTATTCACCATTCCCTATTCAATTACAAAATGTCGCTTCCCAACTAATCCCCGGTTTGCCGAAACCCCTGATTCACAACCACACTCGACTCGGTAAATATCGCATCCTTGTCATAATCAATCCTTCTCGTGCCCAAACGATCACTGGTGCTGATCTGCCGATCCACCCGGGTGATGGTTTTGGCGGAAGTCAACTGCCCCTGGTCGCCGCCTTCCTGCTCAGCGTTGATCTGGTCCCCGACCTGGTCGGAAACCACCTTAATCATGGCCTGCGTTGATCGGCGCAGCATCGGTGTCATGGCCATCAAAACCGCCACCACAATCCCGATCAAAAGCGAGTATTCCAAAAATGTCTGGGCGCTTTCTCGATGGCCAAATTTCATTTTACTCCCCTGTTCTTACCGATGGAGGCTCAATCCCTTGATCTTGCAAAGCATCGATCGGCCGTTTCTGTTCCGATATCGATTTCACGTGAGTGCGATCATCCACGTCTAAACGAAAAACACCGACATTCGCGGCCGGGGCAAAAACATCTTCCCGCCTTAACGTGTCACTACTGGCAGATCGAAAACTGTCTGTTTTGATATAATACGGTTCATATTCTCGGACCAGGTTCCCCAAAAAATTCATTTCCGCGTTGGAATGGATGGCATACACTTGCTTCACTAAAAAATCACCGGCACCCTGGATACGGCCTTGCAAAACTCGACGGACATAAACCGACATCGATGAAACAAAGGCAATCACGATAAAAAAAATCAGCACGTATTGAACCGCGATGCCCTGCCCCTTATTGTCCCGCAGATTTTTAAACATGTCCCAATCTACCTTTGATCTCTGGTTCTGACCCCGTAGGTCAGAATCACGGTTTTAAGAAAAAACAAGGCTTACTTCAAGATGAGAAATCCTCTTCAAAGTAAGCCATGCTTATTTTACTTATTTGCCTTTTTCATTTTGAGGCATTGCCTTTGATGCCCCAAAATGGCCTTAATGACACACTCAGTTTATTGACGGGAAAACTCCCGCTGGATCATCTGCTGGGTTGATTGAACAGAACGAAAGACATAGGTGCTCATCGCGTACATCGCTGAAGCCACCACCGCGATAACAATCGCGTATTCGACCAGATTTTGACCGGTCTGTCGTTTTTTTTTAAACCAACCCCACATTCATCCTCCCTGACCTTACCAAAAACATAACCTACTCTAACCCTTCTGGAGAGTCCTGATCTGATTACTACCGTCCCCAAAAGGTTTGCTCAGCGTTAACAATCTCGGTATTGACCGTTGTTTTGGTCTTTTCATCTTC
>JAHFFS010000125.1 GCA_023247815.1 Candidatus Omnitrophota bacterium | reverse complement strand
AACGACATTCGCAATGCCGATCTGTGGGCGCGAGAAGAGACCAAAAGATTATTAAATTGAAAAGGAAAACCCGATGAGTGTGATTATTTTTTTAACTGTTTTGAGCATTTTGATCGTTGTGCATGAGTGGGGGCATTATATCGCCGCCAAAAAGGTGGGGGTAACGGTTGAGAAATTCTCCGTCGGATTTGGCCCAAAATTATTTTCAAAGAATTTTCAAGGGACCGAGTTCATGGTTTCGGCGATTCCCTTGGGCGGATTTGTTAAGTTGGCTGGAGATGAGCGTAGCCAATGCAAAGGCGATCCGCGGGAATTCTATTCTCATCCGGTGTGGCATCGGGCCTTGATTGTCTTGATGGGGCCGGTGATCAATGTGGTCTTTGCTTATCTTTGTTTTTATTGCATTTTTTTGACCGGGTTTCCGATGCTTTCGACAACCATCGGCAAGGTGATGGATGGGTATCCGGCCGCGAAAGCGGAATTGCGCGAGGGAGATAAAATCCTGCAGATCAATCATGTCCCGATTCTCGGTTGGGACGACGTGCAAAAGATGGTCCGCTCGTCGAATGGAACGATGGATGTTGTTTTTGAGCGCAACGGTCAAGAGTTGACGAAGGTGATTGAGCCGCAAGTCAGCGAGGTCCCCAATATTTTTGGTCAAAAGCAAAAATTGCACGTGATCGGAATCCAACCGACCGAGGAAATCGTTTTTTTGAAATACGGCCCTGTTCAATCCATCGGCAAAGCTTATCAGCAGATTGTGGATTTGACCACGATGACAGTGAAATCGCTTTATTATGTTTTTGTCGGTGCTTTACCGGCCAAAGACGCCTTGGCCGGCCCTATTCGGATTTTTGACGTGATTAAGAATGCCGCGGACAAGGGATTGCCGTATTTGATTTATATCATGGCCGTGATCAGCCTCAGTCTGGCGATTTTTAATTTGTTTCCGATCCCGGTCTTAGACGGCGGCCATCTGTTTTTGTTGGCCGTCGAAAAAGTCAGGGGCCGGCCGCTTTCGGTCAAGATGGAAGAGGGGTTGACGCGGGCGGGGTTCAGCTTGATCCTGTGTTTGATGGTTTTTGTCCTTTATAATGATGTGGTGCAGGTCGGCTGGGTCGCCGCTGTTAAAGGATTTTTTCATAAGTTGTAATGAACGAAAGGATGATCCATGAATGAGAAGGAGCTCAGAGCGCTTGTTCATCGGTATTTGATTGAACGTACCGATTTTTTAATTAAAAAAGATAAAATGTCGGATGATCAAATGCGGACATTTATTGACCGGGCGATTACCGATTTGTGTTATGAAAAAGAAATTGAACTGCCGACGGAGCTGCGGATGTCTTTGATCAGAGACATCGTCAGTGCCATGGTCAGTTTGGGGCCAATCCGTTCGCTCATTGAAGATAAGGACGTGACCGAGATCATGATCAATGGCGCGAATTATGTTTATGTTCAGCGCCAGGGTGTCATCGAACGGACCAATGTGAAGTTTAACAGCAATCAGGAATTGACGCATACGATTCAAAAGCTGTTGTCGAATTCCGGCTCCAACCGTCGGGTTGATGAATCATCTCCTTACGTTGATTTTTCGCTGGCGGATGGTTCGCGGGTCAATGTGATTTTGCCGCCGGTTTCCTTAACTGGACCGGTCATGACCATTCGTAAATTCGCGTCGGATATCACCACCATTGACGATCTTTTGAATCGGCAGATGCTGAATAAGGAAATGGCGGTTTTATTGATCTCGGCGATGAAGGCGAAACTCAACGTTGTTTTCTGCGGGGCCACGGGTACGGGAAAGACGACCGCGCTCAACGTTTTGTCGCGGCATATCCCGGAAAAGGAACGGATCATCACCATTGAAGATACTCCGGAATTGCGGCTTTTGCAGGAACATGTGGTAACGTTGCAGGCCAAACCCGCCAATATCGAAGGCAAGGGCACGATCAGCATTCGAGATCTTTTTATCAATTCGCTGCGGATGCGTCCGGATCGGATCATCCTCGGTGAGGTGAGAGGAATTGAAATGTTGGATTTGATCCAATCGATCAGCAGCGGACACGCGGGATCGCTGGCGATTGTGCATGCCGAATCGCCGGAAGACTGTTTTAACCGGATGGTCACGATGATGCTCATGTCCGGGATCCAATTGGGAACCCAAGAAATCCAGAAACAGATTGCCCGCGCCATTGATCTGCTCGCGCATATTGAACTTTTTCCAGACGGAGTCCGCCGCATTACGAATTTGACCGATATCCGTTTCGATAAAGCGAGCCAAAAAACGGTCCTGGAGGATGTATTCTTTTTTAAACAGCAAAATATTTTGGAAGACGGCCGGATCGTCGGCCAATGGATCAAAAACAGCCGCTGCCCGTCTTTTTATAAAAAATTCGCGAAACGATTTGTCAAACTTCCCGATGGATTTTTCAGCGCAGATGTGATTAGTGAGGACAGTTAAGCCATGTATTGGAGCAAATATTTCATACCTACTTCGAAGGAAACCCCGGGAGGGACCGAGGCCGTCAGTCATCAGTTATTGTTGCGGGCCGGTTTGGTCAATATGCTCACGTCGGGCGTGTATTCTTATTTGCCGTTGGGCTTACGGGTTTTGCGCCGGATCGAGACCATCATCCGCGAGGAAATGGAAAGTATTGGCGCGCGGGAATTGTTCTTGCCGTGCCTGCAGCCGATTGAGTTGTGGCAGAGCACTGGACGTGACCAGACGCTCAAAGAAGTGATGATCCGGTTTGAAGACAAACGCGGTCGTCCGATGTGCTTGGGGCCAACGCATGAGGAAGTGATCACGGATTTGGTTAAGCAATACGTTCAATCTTATCGGCAGCTGCCGGTGACCTTGTATCAAATCCAGACGAAATTTCGCGACGAGATCCGGCCGCGTTTTGGGATCGTTCGCGCCTGTGAGTTTATGATGAAGGACGCTTATAGCTTTGATCGTGATCAGGCCGGCCTGCAAAAAAATTATGATTTGATGTTCGTGGCGTATAAAAAGATTTTTCAACGCTGTGGTTTGGATGTGGTGATCCGCGAGGCGGATTCGGGAGCCATGGGTGGAAGTTTGTCGCATGAATTCCTTGTTCCCGCCCCTATCGGTGAGGATGAGGTGGTCATTAAAAAAGATGGGAAAGAAGAAAGCCAGGTCGCGATTGAATTGGGACATATTTTTCAGTTGGGCACGAAATACAGCCAGGCCCAGCAGGCGTTGTTCCTTGATGAAGACGGTAAGCGCAAACCATTGATCATGGGTTGTTATGGGATTGGTGTGAGCCGTTTGATCGCGGCGGTCATTGAAAAGAATCATGATGATGCGGGGATCGTCTGGCCGCGGGAAGTCTCGCCCTTTGATGTCCAGATTTTGCCTGTGCAAGTTAAAGAAAAGGAAATTTTGCAGGTCAGTGAGGAGATCTATCGAGAGTTAGAAAAAAAGGGTTTTCAGGTCCTCTTGGATGACCGGGATGAAAGCGCCGGCCGCAAGTTCAACGATGCTGATCTGATTGGGATTCCCTATCGGATTGTGCTAGGAAAACATTTCCTTAAAGAAGGGAAGCTGGAGATAAAAGATCGTCGGTCCGGAACCACGGAAATGGTTGACAAAGCCGGGCTGATTGCTACAATGCACCATCTCCTGAAGAATCGGCAAGCGAGTTGAGGACGGCCATGATGTTAATCGATGAGCTGAAAGAGAAGGTGCAGGATTGTGTCGTTACGATTTTAGTGGGTTCAGAGTTTGATTTTGTGCATTTGCGGGTTAAGCGCAGGAACCGGGATTTTCTCATTGAGGTCTTTGTTGATAAACCTCGGGGCGGGATCACACTCCAGCAGTGCGCGGAGCTGAATAAAATCATTATTCATAAGATTGATGAAGCAAATTTGGTTGCTGGAAATTACTTTTTAGAAGTTTGTTCACCCGGGATTGATTGGCCGATGAAGACCGAAAAGGATTTCTTACGGGCTCTGAATCGTCGCGTGCGCGTGCATTTGAATGAACCGGTTGATCATCAGTTCGAATTTGAGGGAAGCATTCAAACTGTCAGCCAGGAAGGTGTTATGGTGGGAATGAAACAGGGCGTTATGGCCATCCCCTTTTCAAATATTAGGAAGGGTATACAAGTTGTCTGAAGAATAAAATTGAGTCCCGAATCCAATATCCTGTGTAACCCAGTTATTTTGTGTGAAGGTATCCATAAAGTGGGAATCCTTTTACGAACTGGGAATCTGGGTATCGGGGACGCTGGGTAACTATTAAGGAGAAGAAAGATGGATAATCGAGAATTATTGGGGATTTTAGAGCAGCTGGAAAGAGATAAAGGAATCAATAAAGAGGTGCTCATTCAGGCGGTTGAAGCCGCGGTTGCTTCAGCAGCGAGAAAAGTCGCAACGGTTGGCAAAGAGGAAGATGTTCGCGCGGTCTTTGATCTTGCCACCGGACAGCTCAAGGCTTTCGCCGGAAATCATGAGATCCGTTCCAGTGAATTTGGCCGGATCGCGGCACAGACGGCGAAACAGGTGGTCATTCAGAAAATCCGTGAAGCGGAAAAGGACGTTGTGTATCACGAATACAATGCCCGCATTGGGACCATTATCAGCGGCAGCGTTTATCGTTTTGAGCGCGGTAACATCATTGTCGATTTAGGAAAGACCGAAGGGTTCATTCCGCGAAGCGAGCAATCCCCGAAAGAAGAGTTTCGTCAGGGCGATCGCGTTCGCGCGTATGTGTTGGACGTCAACCGCGAGAACCGCGGGGCGCAGATCGTG
>JAHFFS010000124.1 GCA_023247815.1 Candidatus Omnitrophota bacterium | reverse complement strand
TAGGACGTCATCGTAGGTCCGGCCGTCTTTGAGTTTGACCGCGATTTTTAAGGCTGACTGAACGATGTGATAATTGGTAACGATCATGCCATCTTTATTGATGATAAAACCGCTGCCCAGCGTGCTGGTTTTCCGCTGACCAAGTGTCGCAACTAAAACAATCCCATCAGCATATTCTTTGACGATTTCTTCAACAGAGAGTTCCGTGGGAGCAGCGTCCCCACCATTGACCATCACGACGATAAACAACGCGGCCAGAAACACATTTTGGAATGAGCGTTTTTGCATTTTTTTTATGACCACATCCATTTTACTACTTACGCCGTCATCTGCCAACAGCGATGGATCGTCTGATTGCGATAATCTTCAGGGATCGTCGCTGGTGTGATTTCCTTTAACTCCTTGACCGGAAGCCCTTGCAGACGTGGCAAAAAACGCTGATGATTCGTTGAGAAAAACACCATTGATCCAGGGGCCATCAACTTCAAGACCCTGTGAATGAGATCAGGATGATCTTGATTGATGTCAAAAGACTTTTTCTTACTCACATCCTGAAAGAACGACGGCGGATCAATCATGGCCAAGGTGAATCGCCGGCCATTGCGGCTGGCTTGATCCAAATATTTACCGGCATCAGACTGGATGATTGTGTTGCGCGGTCCCAAAGAATTGTTTAATTTAAGATTGTCACGCGCCCAATTAAGATAAGTCAATGATCGATCGACGGTGACCGTTGTTTTTGCGTTGCCTGATGTCGCAGCACAGGTGAAAGCCCCTGTATAAGCAAAAAGATTTAAGAAATCTTTTCCTTCAGCAATTTTTTTAATCAATACCCTTGTGTCACGATGGTCAGAAAACAATCCCGTATCCAAATAGTCATCAAGATTCACCCAAAAATACAAATCTCGTTCCCGCACTTTGATGCGTTGCCCGCTAAAACCCATTTTTTTATACCGAGGCCCATCCTCCGTATTCGTACGTCGTCGTTTTGTATGAACATTTTCCAAAGGGATCTTTAAAGCATCGGCAACAGCTTGGGCCATCTGCGGCAGCCAGTCAGGCCCGGTCTGCAAACGGATGTATTCGCCAATAACCGCGTGGCCATTGTACCAATCCACCACCGCCCGAACTTCCTTGATGTCCCAGTCGTAGAGACGAAAACAATCGATTCCTTCGCGCTTAAAGCGCTTTGAAAGATGTGCGAATCGCTTTCGGATACGGTTTGCTAAAATCTCGGCGTGGTATTCAGCTTTCGCGACTGTGACAAAATCTTTGACTTTAAGATCTTTAATTTTCCCGAAATTCATTCCCATTTTATTGCGGATGACCGTATTGGGTGTAATTGATGCCTAACTTAACCATATCAGCTTTCATGGGTCCATGAAAGCCAAATGGTGTTGCGGTAAAAAAAGCATCCACCAAAACTTTTTCGTTAATTTCTGATTTGCCCTCTTTTTCTAAAATCCGACCGACCACTTTCAGGACAGCATTCCCAGCCATTCCTTGCATCACCGGCGGAATCCTCTCCATCAATTGTTTAAATTTTGTCTGAGCATCAACATCCCAAACAAATTTTTCCATGTATTCAACGATTTCTTGATCCATACACTCTCCAATTTTTAAATTGATAGAATTAATTCTTTACCCAAGTAATTATTGGCTTCCAATCTGGTCTTTTAGCAAGATCAGAACAAGATACCTCTGTAATTGCACCACCTCCGGACTGAGAATATATTATAAAACAAGTCTGCGTTATACTATCCACGTGATAATGCAATAATCCCGATTGACTCTTGAAACGTTTTCCAAAATACATTCCATCATTGTCTTGATATGCTTTTGCCACCGCAATGGAACTCATTTGTGTCAAAATAAAAAACGATATAACAAGTAAAACCGCGAAATGTTTCATCCACCGACTCCTTTTCTTATAGCAATTTTCTAAGATTATCCTCAATCTGTTCTTTGATTTCAGTATATGAAGGATTCAAATATATCAACGCGTTTTGAAATGCATTGATGGCCTCCGATTTGAACCCGAGATTGAGATAAGCATCAGCTAAATTTTCATAAGTCACGGCACGGTCTGGCTCGAGTTCGAGGGTCTTTTCAAAACAGCGGATCGCTTCTTGATAATGACCACGATTATTTAGAAACCAACCTTTGTTGTGATGGATAGTCGCGTAATCTGGTTCAACTTCGATTCCCTTATCAAAGTCCGCTAAAGCCAATATTTCGTTTCCAGTCAGTTCAATGACGCATAATGCCCGGTCATTGTAGGCAGCCCCATCGTTAGGATTGTATTTTATCGCTTGCCCCAAACATTTGATCGCTGCCTCATAATTCTCCTCGATGATTTCCCTTTGAGCTCGAAAATACATGATCTCGTTCAAATCTTCCTGGTATTGGGCGTTCATCAATCCCTCATCGGCCAAGCATCTGGCCGCGACAAAATCCGCGTAAGTAACCGCTTCATCCAACTGTTGTCTTAATTTCACAAAGTCAATGGTTTCCATAAATTGGCCTATTCCAAAGCTTCCAAATATTCCCAACGTTCGTAAATTTCCAGAAGGGCACTTTCCGTTGACTCTAATTTTACTTTGGTTTGGCTAATATCTTTGGGGTCACGTTGATAAAACGCAGTGTCAGATAAAAGCGTATAAATCTCGTCGCGAATGGCCTCCAATTTTTCAACCTTACTCGGAAGGCTGGACAATTCTTCCTGTTCCTTGAAGGACCGTTTTCGCCCAACCTGTTCCTTTTTAGATTCTAAAAGTTTCTTTTCAGGAGACTCTTCAGATATAACAATATCTGTTTTCAATTTTCGCTGAGCCAGCCAATCGTCGTATCCGCCCGGATATTCGCCAATCACACCATCTTCTTCTAAAACAATCGTGGACGTAACCACGTTATTAAGAAACTCCCGGTCATGGCTGACCAGCAACAGTGTTCCGGAGTACTCGACAAGCAAATCTTCCAAAAGCTCCAGGGTTTCCACATCCAAATCATTGGTGGGTTCATCCATGATCAATAAATTCGACGGCTTGGTAAAAAGCCGCGCTAAACAAAGCCGGTTGCGCTCTCCTCCGGAAAGCACTTTGACCGGGGTCCTGACCCGCTCCGGAGAAAAAAGAAAATCTTTCAGATACCCGATAACATGACGCGGCCTGCCATTGATGATGACCTGATCACTCGTTCCCTCGGTCACGTTCTCAAGCACCGACCGTTCTCCGTCCAATTGCTCTCGGAGCTGATCATAATAAGCCGCTTGCAAATTTGTTCCCAATTGAATCGTCCCTTCTTGGGGGACAAGCTTCCCTAAAAGGATTCGCAGCAATGTCGTCTTACCGCTCCCATTAGCGCCGATAACACCGATTTTATCCCCACGCATGATCAATGTTGAAAAATCTTTAATCAAAATTTTGTCGCCATAACCATGCCGCAAATGGGTCGCCTTACAGACAAGCTGTCCGGAAAAATCCGCTTCCTGCAGATTCATCCGGGCCTTACCAATCAACCGCCGCTGGGCCTTTTTTTCTTCACGCATTTTTAGCAGTGCTTTAACACGACCTTCATTGCGGGTCCGCCGTGCCTTGACACCCTTTCGAATCCAAACTTCTTCATCAGCAAGTTTTTTATCAAATTCTATTTGCTGTGCGGCTTCAATTTCTAAAGCCCTTTGCTTTCTTTCCAAAAATGTTTTGTAATCACAGGTCCAACTAAAAAATTTTCCACGATCCAACTCAACAATTTTTGTGGCCAAATGGCTCATAAACATCCGGTCATGCGTCACAAAAAAGATCGTCCCTGGATAACTCTGTAAAAAATTTTCCAACCAATTGATCGAGTCTATATCCAAATGATTAGTCGGCTCATCAAGCATGAGGATTTGCGGACTTGAAACCAAGGCCTTGGCCAAAAGTGTTCTTCTTTTCTGTCCACCGGATAAAAGCTGAAACTCCGCCTGTCCATCGAGCTTCATATGCGATAAAACATTCTCGACTTGACGATCGATCTCCCAAGCATTGCTGCGATTCATCTCGGTTTGCAGGCGGTCAAATTCATCCAACAATTTTTGCGTATGTTCGGTTTCCAGACGATGACTGACATGATGATAATCACTGACCAGCTTCGCGAGTTCGCCTAAGCCGGAGAGGACAATATCAGAAACATTTCCAATCATATTGCTGGGGATTTCTTGCGGCAAATACGCGACCTGAACACCTTTCGCAAAACTCACCTTGCCGTCATCCGGCTTCAACTGGCCTGAGATGACCTTCATCAACGTTGTTTTACCGACACCGTTGCGTCCAAGCAGAGCAACCCGCTCACCGCTTTCCAACTGCAGGCTCAGACGGTCAAACAACAATGGGCCACCAAAAGCCAAGGTAATTTCTTGCAAACTGATAATGGCCATAGATGATTAGTTGTATCTACTCCAAATCATTTCATTTCTTCCAAGTCTTAATCATCGGCCTTAGCACCGTCGAGAAAATGATAATCAAATCCATTGCACCAGCAAATATCCCAAATACAATTCTTCCTTCAATTTCCGATATAGCTCTCGCTTCATGGAAAGTACTTGAACTTTTAAAATGACGCTCACCCGGACCAAAAGCAATCCAATTGAACACACATACAAAAGACATTGCTGCTATAATTCCGAAAGGGATTGCCAATTTTTTAGAAAAACGTACAAGCAATAACCATGCTCCCATACAAAAAAGGAACACACCACTAGCTATCAACAACCAATCTTGTGTCGGTTTGTAAAAATTCGACAAATTAA
>JAHFFS010000123.1 GCA_023247815.1 Candidatus Omnitrophota bacterium | reverse complement strand
ACCATTGTAATTCGCCAAACCAATACCTGTGGTCGTAGCCACCTCGTTAACATTTCCTGAATTTACAATCGGTTTCTGCGCCTGCGTTATTCTTGTCCCCCCCCACGCATATTCTTGATAAAAACTGGTCAATGGACCTCGTGCCGCTTTCTCAAATTCTAACTCCGTTATAGGACGCAATCCTGCCCAATCAGCTATCGCCATAGCATCCATCCAGCTCAACAAATGCATCACTACATTCTGCCCGTCATTCACTTCATTAAAAATTGCGTTATTGCTAAGATCATTCCCGAATACAATCGGTTCTGTTGTCCCATTCCCTGACGCTGGAGCGCTGATCCCGTTACGATATACGACCGATTGATCCGTATCAACTCCCATCACAAATACCAAAGCAGGTGCATCACTGGCTATGTTCTGTTCGACTCGAGACTGCTGCTGGACCCGTGAGAGTGTATTAAGAAAACCCCGGTACAACTCCTGGGTTGGTTCATATTTCATTAAATAAAATGCTTTATACCCTGTAGGCCATCCCTCATTGTCAATTGTCCCGTCATCATTACTATCCAAGCCTCCATCACCATCCACTCCAACCCCTGTAGCTTCTATTTGAGATTCATCATATGCATTCGCATCAACTCTAATATCTCCTACCAAAGAACTTGTAATTTGAACCGTCGAATTTCCGGTCGAAATATGAAACGCATTTGTCGATTCATTCGTCCCATTCCCATCCCCGATGTAATACGGCCCATCCGGAACATACACCATCTCGATTCCATACACCTTCACCACGATCGAATCACTGTCCGCGATCCCGCTGTCCCCATAATCCATCACCAATCGCACGTTTGTTGACGATAAGCTCCCACTGCCCGTCGCGTTCCTGCGGATAAAAGCACCTTTGCGGTCAAATGGAATAAAGACCTCCACATTCCCATTGCTCCCATACGATGTCCCGGTCTGATTCGTCCCTGCCCCGCTCAAACTCCCATGCTTATACGCCGCCGTACACTTGGTCCCGTTCCAGGAATTGCAGGCCTTTAAAAACACCCAGGTGGCATCATGGTTGATGGAATCCTTCCAGGAATTGTCCCAGGAAATGTCAAACTCTACGGTGACGGTATTATTGGTTGAATTACGGTCTTCGAGGGAAACGTTGCTGATCTTTAGGTTATTCGCCCAGGCAGGGGAACCCCACAGGGTCAATAAACTTAAAAATATCAAGAGCTTGGGTAATATGCCGTTACGCTTGCTCATCAAGATAAGTATAAAACTAATGTCCAAAAACTTCCAGATTTTCCTGCCCCCGTCACGCTAACTTTCCCCTTCCCTAACCCCTCCACTTGTGAGAGGGGCTAGGGAGGGGGCACTAAACTTTCTGCAAATTTTTCAATTCCTGGCACATCTTCTCAAGGGCCATGATCTGCGCCCGACTTTTAGTAAGCTCAAAAGTCAAAATCCGCTCTTTCTCTTTCAGATGGGCATTGCTATCCTCTAGACCTCTAAACTTATTTTCAAGCTCAACCTTCTGCTTAAGCATGGCGGTTTTCTCAAAAGAATCCATTCCAGTAGCCGACGGCAAAGGCTGACCCGGCCCAAAAGCGGTAAAAGCGCTTTGGCTGCGAAGCTGCTCCACCATCATATAAGCCCGCCGGGCCTCGGCCTGGCTTAAAAGCAGATCATCCTGCAGGCGTTTGAACCTTTCATCACTTTCCGAATTGAGTCCTTTGACCTTTTCCCGGAGCTGCGCGATATTTTCATCAGCCACTTTCAATTTTTCCTGACTCTGCTTCTGCAATTCATCCAACTCCAACATCAAAGAATGGATTTTCTCTTGCGCCTTTTTTTTCTCTTCCAAAATACGCGTATCCGTTTGCCCCTTAAACTGCCGATAAAATCCCTCGACATCCCTGATCTTTCGCGCGATCTGCTCAATACCTTTAACCAAAACCTGATTTTCCCCTTTCAATGAATCAAGTGCTGTATGATCATTTTTCGATTGATTTTCAATACTCAAAAGATGGTCTTGCAGTTCAGCCACTTTTTGCAAATGTTTGGCCGCCTCCGACTGAAGGGCGACCCTTTCCTGGCTGGCTTTTTCATATTCTTCCTTGTTCACCTTATCTTTTGCTTCAAGCACCTTTTGCTGCAATTGATCATTATCGTTTTTCAATTGTTGGATCACGTCATAAGCATCTCGCGAAAGGGCATCGGCCTTGGATTGTAAAAATTTCAAATTTTTCTGCAACGCCTCCATTTCCGCCTGATGCTGAAAATCGTTGGCTTTGAGTTTCCCAAATTCCTCTTCCTGTTTTTGATAATTCACTATCTGCTTTTGGGTGTCCGCAAGCTCCAGCCCCAAAGATTCCAATCTCAGTTTAAGTTCTTCCGTACCCAATTTGCTCTGCGCCAATTCTTTTTTCGCCTCTTCCAAGACCTTTTTCGGCACAATGCTCGACTCATCTGGTGAATTGATAAATCCCTTAAAAATCAAAGAGATACCGATGACGAACAAAACCACGACCAGCACCACCAAGACATAAAGCACCATCTGTGGATTGGAAAAATCCAAATTCATCTTAGAAATGTCGCTGGGCACGGAGATATTCCCCATAATCTTTGACCGCCTCCAGAAGCGGGGTAAACGGTTTATCGTATCCAGCCTGCCGCAAACGCGTCATTTCCGCCTGAGTGAAATATTGATAACGCGGCCTTAACGATTCAGGCATCTCGATGTATTCGATATTCGCTTTTCTACCTACCGCGGCGAATAAGGCCGCGGCCAGATCATTCCAGGTATTGGCCTGCCCGGTCCCGACGTTAAAAATCCCATTGACGTCGGGATGATCAAGAAAAAACAAAACAATATCGACCGCGTCTTTAACGTAAATGAAATCCCGTTTCTGCTCACCGTCTTTGTATTTCGGGTGATACGATTTGAACAAACCGATTTTCCCTTGCGCCACCACCCGCTGATAGGATTTCGCGACGATGCTCTGCATATCACCTTTATGATATTCATTCGGGCCAAAGACATTGAAAAATTTCAATCCCACCACCTGATCAATCAAACCATGATTCCATATCCAAAGATCAAACTTTTGTTTGGAAACGCCATAAAGATTAAGTGGCTGTAACTTGAGCATGGTCTTTTCATCATCGCGATATCCCTGGTTCCCATCGCCATAGGTTGCCGCGGAACTGGCGTAAATGAATCGGGCGCGGCGCTTAAGCGCCCAGTCGGCCACATAACAGGAATATTCAAAATTGTTTTTCTCAAAATAATCCGCGTCCTGAAGCGTCGTTGAACTGCACGCCCCCATATGGATCACCGCCTCGATCTTTTCTTTGATCTGATCTTTGCGGATGAGCGCCAAAAATTCATCTTTCTCAAAATATTTTCGATATTGCTTCCCCGCGATATTCGCTTTCTTCAAATCATTTTCCTGAAGATGGTCAACGATTGTGATGTCCCCTCGCCCCCGTTGGTTAAGACCAGCGATGACACAGCTGCCAATAAACCCTGCCCCACCGGTGACAACGATCATGGGGCTACCTCTTGTCGCGGGGCCGGCTGCTCAACCTTATTTTCCCCTTCTTGAAATGACTGCACAATAAAATTCCCAACGTCCTGACCGATCACATAGCCCAAATTGGCAAAGGAATCAGCGGACTTGCTGGTCTCAACATGATGAGAATAAATCAAAACCGGTTTATCATTGTCGATCTCTGCCATCCGACCCTGAATCTCAATGACCTTACTCTGTTTTTGATGTCGAAAAATTTTCCACCATCGATCAGTTGTGGATAGCTTGGTGATTAACCCTGTCATCTTCAAATCAGCCCGAGCAGCCTCATCGGCAAATAAAACCTCAATCGGGACATCGCTTTGTTTAACCGCTTCGGAAATCCCTTTGACAATCATGAGGCTGCTCCGTTCCAGCTCATCAGTGGCCGCGACATTTTCACCGGGATAAAGAGGAACAATCACCAGCCTTCCTCCTTTGAGCAGACGGGTCTCATCAATCACTTTACCTTGATGGACATACGAGGGGATATCACTGCTAACAACCCTTTGGCTTTTGTTAAAAAAACTGCAAGCGGACAAAGGCAGGATAATAAATAGGACTAATACTCGGTAAATTAAATTTTTGATAATAAAGACGTTAGTCATTGCGAGGAGCGTTTTTTGCGACGAAGCAATCTTAATGGAAAAAGATTGCTTCGCTCCACTTCGTTGCGCTCGCAATGACACGCATACCTTATTAAAATTGATATGAAAGCATGTTAACAGTCTTAAAAAATATTTCATAAATGAAATTTTAACACCACGCAAAGAGCGACTCAAGCGATTTAGATAATAATTCCGTACTCAGGCCTCAAAACTCTTGAGACTTGCAACCTGAAACTTGGCTTGCTATCGATGAGAATGGCTGGTCACCACTTTGAGCCGATCTAACAAAACACCACTTAAAAATTGCTCCGATAGGCGCCACTGCCAATTGTCCAGAGGCTGTCCCGGGGTATTCATTCTCGCTTCCTTCCCTAACCCCAACAAGTCTTGGAAAGGAACAATGACAACATCGGCCTTTGACCTCATCAGGCCATCAACCATGAGCCAATGAACTTCTCTACTTTGGTTTTGAAGGTCAATTTGAAGATACTCCTCGAGATTTTTTTTCTCGTGAGCCGCGGCTTCCTCCTCGAGCCAGCCCTGGATGGTGTTGTTGTCATGCGTGCCCGTATAGGCGACGCAATTTCCCGGATAGTTGCGCGGCAGGTACGGATGTCTTTGATCACCGCCTAATCCAAAAAGAAAAATTCTCATCCCCGGAAAAGCAAACTGTTCGATCAAATCGCGAACGTCGTCGGTGAT
>JAHFFS010000122.1 GCA_023247815.1 Candidatus Omnitrophota bacterium | reverse complement strand
GATACTGCCAGGACAAATAAAGACACCCTAAAAAGACCCCGACCCAGGCCCCGCGGGAAAAAGTATTTCCCAAACAAAATACGGCTAAAATCAAAACGCCCAAAACCGCGAGCATAACGGCAATTCGCTCTAAATCAAAACACTTGTCCAAACAACCGCTCTTTGGCTTCGATTCCAAAGGTTTTTCAAAAGCCCCGAGAAGAAGAGCAAGAAGCATCAGCACCACCATGATCAAATATCCCCCGTAATCATTGGCCTGATCAAAAGTGGAAATGATCCGGCCGTCGGCTCCAGCCAGATGTCCTCTTATAAAACCTCGTCCCTCGACCATTTGATAAATACCGTTAACATTGACCAAGATCGATGACAACAAAAACAATCCAATCGCTTTCTGAAAATGGCAGCGTTTGTTCATTGTTTCAATGACGCCAAAATAAATGTAGACCGCCTGCAATAATTTTCCAAAGAATCCACTCCAACTCTGGTGGGGATATTGACTAAAAATGACCGATAAAAAACAAATTAAAACAAAAAGACCCATCGGACGACGCAAAGGATTGGCCCGTGGGATATGGGAAGTCAAATAAATTTTAAATTTCGCAAAAAAACTTAACGGGGTTTTACTGTTTTGAATGGTTTGATAAGCGAGGATCCCGCGCTTGATGTAATAAGGAAGGATCACAAAAACCGTCAGCGACTCAACCCAGGCCGGGCCAATGGGCAAAAAAAACATCATGCCGTACAAAGCGAAACGAATCACTTGATCACACAAAGCCATCGATTTCATCCCTTTGGGTCAATCAAAAACTATTAGAATTTTTTCGATACCAGCGAATCGTCTTTTTCAGACCGTCTTCCAAACCAATCTTGGCCTTGAATCCAAATTCCTGATAAGCCCTGCTCGTATCCAAACATCGTCGCGGTTGACCATCAGGCTTGACTTTATCCCAAACAATCTTGCCCTTGAAACCTGTTAACCGCGCGATCAGTTGTGCCAAATCGCGAATAGAGATCTCGAAACCAGCACCGATATTAACCGGATCAGATTTGTCATAACGCTCGGCAGCCAGGATGATTCCTCTCGCGGCATCCTCGACATACAAAAATTCCCGCGTGGGCTTCCCCGTTCCCCAGACCGTGATCGTGCCCTCATTCCTTTTCATTGCCTCAAAACACTTACGGATCAACGCCGGAATCACATGCGATGTCGTTAATGAAAAATTATCGCCGGGACCGTAGAGATTCACCGGTAGGAGATAAATGGAATTGAAACCATATTGCTGACGATAGGCCTGGGATTGAACAAGCAGCATCTTTTTAGCCAGACCATAAGGCGCGTTGGTTTCTTCCGGATAACCATCCCATAAATCCTCTTCTTTAAATGGCACTTTGGTGAATTTAGGGTAGGCGCAGATCGTTCCGATCGCGACAAATTTCTCAACGCCAACCTTTCGCGCCCCCTCGATCAGTTGAGTCCCCATCATCAAATTTTCATAAAAAAACTTGCCTAGATTGGCTTGGTTCGCGCCTATGCCGCCAACCACCGCAGCCAGATGAATAACGATGTCCGGTCGCACTTTCTTATACAGTGTTTGCACAACGGATTCCCGGCATAAATCATATTCTCTGCTGCGGGGAACAAAAATGTCCTGAGCTCCGCGAGCCCTTAGCTGTTCGACGACAATGCGTCCCAGAAAGCCAGCACCGCCGGTGACCAAAACTTTCTGATTCTGCCAAAACTTTGTTTTCAACGGGAGTTTTCCTTTTTACACCCATGCAATTGCGTTTCCACCAGCTTCATATCCGCATCAACCATCATTCTGACCAATTGATGAAATGTCACCTTTGGTTTCCAATTGAGTTTTTTACGCGCCTTGGCACTGTCTCCGAGCAAAGCATCAACTTCCGTCGGTCGAAAATAACGTGGATCAATCTCAACATACTTCTTCCAATCCAACCCCACGCAACCAAAAGCCTCGATGAGAAATTCCTTAACGGAATGGTTCTCTCCCGTCGCGATGACATAATCATCGGCCTTTTTTTGCTGCAACATCAACCACATCGCCTCAACGTAATCGCCGGCAAAACCCCAGTCGCGTTTGGACTCAAGGTTTCCTAAAAACAATTTGTCTTGCAACCCATGTTTGATGCGGGCCAAACCGCGGGTGATCTTGCGGGTCACAAACGTCTCTCCCCGACGGGGCGATTCATGGTTAAAAAGGATCCCGTTGCAGGCAAAAATGTTGTAGGCCTCGCGGTAATTCACCGTCATCCAATAAGCGTAGACCTTGGCCGCGGCGTAAGGACTGCGGGGATAGAATGGCGTTGTCTCTTTCTGTGGGGTTTCTCTGACCAGACCAAACATCTCAGAACTCGACGCCTGATAAAATTTGATGGGGATGCCCGCGTCACGCACCGCCTCGAGCAAACGGGTTGTACCGACGGCAACCGACTCGGCCGTATATTCCGGGATTTCAAAACTGACTTTGACGTGACTCTGAGCACCCAAATTATAAATTTCATCAGGACGGACCGTTTTGACAATCCGATTCAATGAACTCGCGTCATTGAGATCTCCATAAACCAACCGCAAACGGATGTCCTTTTCATGAGGGTCTTGGTAAAGATGCTCAATCCGCTCGGTATTAAAACTGCTCGACCGTCGGATCAACCCATAAACATCGTATCCCTTCTTCAACAAAAACTCGGCCAGATAAGAACCATCTTGCCCGGTGATCCCGGTAATCAAGGCCTTTTTTCTTTTTGACATGACTAATACGCCCCCTTCCCTCTTAACACCACCGGAATTGTTTGCCATAAAATCTGCATGTCCAGCCAAAACGACCAATTGTTGATGTACCAGATGTCCCATCTAACCAGACGGGAGAATGAAATATCGCTCCTGCCCCTGATCTGCCATAACCCTGTGATCCCAGGTCGGACTTCAAGACGTTTCAATTGCCGTAAATCTTCCTTTTCAATCTGATCGATAGGGAAAGGACGCGGGCCGACCAGGCTCATGTCTCCGACGAGCACATTGAAAAACTGCGGTAATTCATCCAAGCTGTATCTTCTTAATAACTTCCCCGCCTTTGTCACGCGCGGGTCTGATTTGATTTTAAAAATAGGTCCATCGACCTCATTTTGCTCACGCAATGCCGCTAAGTGTTCATCGGCATCCATCCGCATACTGCGAAATTTGATCATAGCAAACTTCTTTCCCTGGCGCCCATATCTTTTCGAAAAATAAAATACCGGCCCAGGGCTGTCCATCTTGACTAACAAAGCCAGAAAGACAAACATCGGGGATAAAAGGATCAAAAAAAGCATGGAAAAAAACACATCAAACAATCGTTTTCCCGCCGACTTGAGGGACAACGCTTCTTCTCGGCAATATTCAAGGACCGGGATAAAACCGATATTATACTTCACAAACTCGCCGGATAAGAGATCAAACCCTTGAGGGATAACGCGCACTGACGCGCGCAAGTCCCTCGCCTGTTCAAGCAGGTTAAGAAAGACCTCGCTGTTCGGATGAATGGTGATAAAAATTTCACTGATGAATTCTTTGCGCACAATCTCGGCGAAATCAGACAGTTTTCCCAATACCGGATATCCGATGACGGTTGGATCAGTCGAGGTCTTAAAATCATCCAGATACCCCGCAATCCGCAGGCCCATCCTCGGCCGTTTCTTGATCTCCTCAGCCAAGGCCTGCCCCACCTTGCCAGCCCCGACGATCAGCACATTGAAATTGTTATAGCCGCGCGCGACCAAATATTCGACAAAAAAACGCTTTAAGATCCGCCACACGGATAAAAAGATAAAATTGATGACTGCCCCGAAGATGATCACGCTGCGCGGAAAATCTTCAATCTTAAAAATGTAGATCGCGACGACAGTCACGAGACTGGCCAATGTCACCGACTTTAAGACATCAAAGACTTCATACGTTTCCAAGCGCTCCCGATGAGTGTGATAAAGGCCGTACAAACTGTTGAAGAACAAGATCGCCAAAAGCCATAAGGCAAACACAACTTGAAAAGGGTTCCGATAACCTAAAAACAAAACCTCAAAATTCGGCGCAAAGGGAAGCTTATGCTGGCAGATCCAGCAGGTGACGTAGATCGCCGCGCACACTGCAAAGATATCGATCAAACAATAGACACAGCGGATTGAAAATTTACGCAGTCGATTGACCATATTATGAGGAACGGGACAGTTGATTGGTTATTAGGTAGTAAAAAAATTTCGTGTTCGTCACCAGATACCGCCGCCAAAGGCGCTTTGGTTCACAGCAAAATCGAAACAACCATTCCATTCCGTTCTGCCGCATCCAAAGCGGGGCTTGCGGTTTGGTTCCGGCGATAAAATCAAAAGCAGCACCAACGCCGATCATCACCGACACCTCCAATTGCGGTCGATGAAGGTGCATCCAGTAATCTTGTTTAGGGGCGCCTAAGCCAATCCATAAAATGTCAGGCCGACAGGCATTGATGGACTGGATGACCTCTTGACTCTCAAGCTCCCCTTTCTCGCGAAAAGGCGGGGCATAAACACCGACGACATTCAGATCAGTAAAACGCTTCTTCAAATTGTCCGCCAAAAGCTGGTTGGTCTGTGGAGTTGTCCCATAAAAATAATGCCGAAGACCTTTTTTTTGGCCCTCTTCACAGACCTTCAATAACAAATCCGGGCCATAAGTTCTTTCAATATCCTGATAGCCGCGCCATTTTCCTAACCAAACCAGCGGCATACCGTCGGGGGTGGCCATCCCCGCTTCATTAACGATCTTACGATATTGCGGATCCTGCTGGCTGTCTTCGACAATGGGCGACAAGGGCAAAACACAAACATAGGTCTTTGTCTTCGACTCGACCCAGTTCGCGATCTGTTGCCA
>JAHFFS010000121.1 GCA_023247815.1 Candidatus Omnitrophota bacterium | reverse complement strand
ATTAAAATTATGGAAAATAGAAAAATGAAGAAATGTTGTTTAGCCTTGTTGGGTTGTTTGCTTTTTGTTTGGCTGGGATGCTCAGGAGGCGGTCCGAAATCAGACACCTTGGTGATTTGGCATTGGATGACCGACCGGCATAAAGTTTTTGAGGAGCTCGCGAAGAAGTATAAAGATGAAACCGGTCAAGAAGTGGTCTTCGAACTTTACGCCCCGTCAGATGTTTATTCTCAGAAAATCATTGCCTCGGCGCAGGCCCGTATCCTTCCTGATATTTTCGGTATCCTAGATAAAAAATCCGTGGTCGCTTCTTTCATCGAGAGCGGCTTTGTCGCGGATTTAACGCCCGAGTTTGAAAAGGATAATGAGGCCTGGAAAAAAGACCTATTCCCCAAGGCCCTGGCAGTCAATCAATTCGAAGAAGGTAATCCTTACAAGATCAAGCCAGGAATTTACGGGGTCCCGTTGGATGTCACGAATATTCAGATGTTGTACAATAAAAAATTACTGCAGAAGGCCGGTGTGGATCGGGTCCCGCAGACTTTTGTCGAGTTCGTCGACGCCGCGCAGAAATTGAAACGGATTGGTGTCGCGGGTTTGGTTTCCGGTTGGGGAGAAATGTGGATGGTTGATTGTTTCGCTTCCAATTACGCCTTTAACATTCTGGGTGAAGAAAAGATCATGCAGACTTTTCAAGGAAAGGTCGCTTATACCGATCCCGATTGGGTCGCGGTTTTTCAGATGTTCGTGAAGCTGCGGGATTCCGGTGTTCTTGTGGATGGGATTGTTACGAAGGCCAATAAGTACGCCGAGCAGGATTTCGCGTTGGAGCGGGCGGCCTTCGCGTTCAATGGATCTTGGTGCGTCAATGTTTATCAGGACATGAACCCGGAGTTGGATTATGGGGTCATGCTGCCGCCCAAGATGTCTGATCGTAATCCGATGAAAATTTGGGGAGGCGCGGGATCTTCCTTTTTGGTGAACAATAGTTCCACCCACAAACAAGCCGCCATTGATTTTCTCAAGTGGTTGACCGCCAAAGAGCAGCAGGTGTTTTTGGCGGAACAGACAAATAATTTACCGTCGAACCGAAATGCCTTGGGTTCGATTTCAAAGATTTTAGCCGAGTTTGCCGGTTCCATGGAAAACACGACCCATCCGACGATCTGGATGTATAACGAGGATTCGTTGGTGATTGAGGCCTTTGATAAAGGGATCCAGTCCATCATCATCGGTGAAAAGACCCCGGAAGAGGTTGCCAAAGACGTTCAAGCGGTGAAAGAAAGACAGCTGGAAAGGGCCGCTAAACACGCTTCTTAGTTTGACCGACCTTGTTCATCCATTGGGGCCGCAGAGACGATCAGCAACATTGAGGGAACATGCCAAAAGCTGCCGCTAAGACATTTTCGTTTCGAGAATTCATTGAGAATTCAAAGAGTTTCCTTTTCATTGTTCCTGCCGTCGCTATTTTCAGCGTTTTCTACATTTATCCATTTTTTGAGATTTTCCATCTTTCTTTGCATGAATGGAACGGCATCAGTTTGACCAAGACGTTCATTGGTCTCGATAATTTTTTTGAGTTGATGCACGACGGGCATTGGTGGTCGTCGATCTCGAATGCCGGCTACATCACACTGATGGCCTTGACCTTTCAAAATGCCTTGGCCTTTATGCTGGCCCTGGCCTGCGATCGGGAGATCAAAATGAAACGATTTTACCGGGTGGTGTTTTTTATACCGCCGGTGCTTTCGGAAATCGTCGTTGGGCTCATTTGGCAGTGGATCCTTTATTCGGGCATGCAGGGGGGACAACACATCGGGTTATTGAATTATTGGCTTACCAAGGTCGGGTTCGCCCCGTTGGTCAACGACTGGTTATCGGACCCTAAGACTGTTTTACCCTGCATCGCCATTGTCCATTGCTGGAAGGGTTTTGGCTGGGGATTCATTATGTTTTTAGCCGGGTTGCAGACCATTGATCGGCAGTTGTATGAAGCCGCGCGCGTTGACGGGGCCAATTCTTTCCGTACTTTTTTCTACGTCACGGTCCCGATGATGCTGCCGGTTATCGTCGTCGTGATGATCCTGACCATTTTGGGTTCCATGCAAGTTTTTGTCTTGATCCTTTCCATGGTCAGCCAGGGGCTGGTTTATCACACCGATGTCCCGGTCACCCGCATTTTAGCGGCCATGACCGGAACCAGCCGTTACGGTTATGCCTGTGCCATGGGGGTCAATTTTGGTTTGATTCTGGTCGCGGTTTCCTTTGGTCTGAAGTCGATTTCTGATCGGATGAAACAGGCGTAAAAGAAGAGGATAAAGATGAATCGATATTTGTGGGAACGGATGGCCAAATCAACCTTGATCCATCTTTTGCTTTTGACCGTCACTGGTAGTTGTTTATTTCCGCTTTTCTGGATGGTGCGGTCATCTTTTATGACCCAGCAAACCATTTTTACGAACAAATCTTTGTTCCCCGCGGAATGGCATTTTGAGAATTATTGGAACGCGATCATTGAAGGGAATTTTGGCATGTATTTTTTGAACAGTTTGATCTATACGGTCACGGTCGTTACGGGCATTGTTCTCATCTCCTCTTTAGCGGCCTTTGCCTTTTCGCGCCTCAAATTTCCCGGCAAGAATTTTTTCTTTTACCTTTTTGTGGCGGCGATGATGATCCCCTTACCGGGAAGCTTTGTCCCGTTAACGGTTTTGATGAATAAAATCGGATTGGTCAATACGCGCATCGGGTATATCCTTTGCATGATCAACGTTGGACTATCATTGAGCATCCTGTTATTGAAAACATTTTTTGACAAGATGCCGGCTGATTTGGAAGACGCCGCCCGCATCGATGGCTGCGGCCGCCTGCAGATTTGGTGGAACGTCGCACTTCCTTTAGCGCGCCCGGCCTTAGCCGTGATCGTGATTTTCAATTCTTTAAATGTTTGGAATGAATATATTTTGGCGATGCTGCTTCTCAATAATGAAAGTCTTATGCCTTTGCAAAGGGGTTTGATGGTTTTTCAGGGTTCGCACAGCGTCGAGTATCCGCTGTTAATGGCCGGATTAACCATTGCCGCGCTTCCTATCATCATCATTTATCTTTTTATGCAAAAGCATATTATCAAAGGGCTTTCTTCGGGAGCGGTGGTCGGTTAAAAAACTGTGAGGCGTTTTTTTGTGAAACGATTTTCAGTATTTCAACTTTTGATCAGATCATGTGTTCTTTCCAGCCTTATTTTTCATCCCCTTCTCATCTGGGCGCAAGAAAATTCTTCTCCTATTGAAGGTCAAAAGGAATCCAATGAATCCAGTGACCCCAGTGAAGCGCAGCCCTCAGCAGCGTCTAAAGATTTTGTCCGCAGCGCTTGGGAGGCGTCCAGTCAGGGTGATTTAGAAAGATTGGGAAAAATTGTTGAGAAGGTTGTGGGGGCTTACGGCGCGAAGGCCGCGGAGCAGAAAGGGCAGCTTTCGGGATTTCCGGCACGAGGAGAAGAGCATCAATATCAAGCCATGAATGATGTGGCAACGATTTTGTTTGTGAAGGCCGAAGCCTTAATGAATTATGGACGTAAAGAGGAAGCGGTCGCCCTTTTTAAGCAAATCATCGACACGTACCCTTGGGCGCAAGCCTGGGACCCCCGAGGCTGGTATTGGTCAGTCGCGGAAAAAAGTCAAAACAGCATTGATGTGATGACCGGAAAGACTGTTGAACCGGAAGAAGAAACTTTCCCGGAACGATTAAAAATTTTTCCGAAACTTTATGCCCCCGGCACGGAAAGGGTTGTTGATTATACAAAATACGGAAAATTTATGGATGTTGGGCAAGGGACATACCACTATGAAGTGTCTGATCCCATTGGTTTGGGAAAGGCGGTGGGGGAGGGGATTTATCCGAACACGGGCGATGTGTTAAGAGATCCTGAATTTGAGAAGTTGAAGAAAGAAGGACGGCTCAATGGCTCGCATTGGGGTTTCGTTAACAGCGACGATCTGGAGGCCGCTTTTTACAAATGGGCGACGGCTCCGGAACCATGGGGAGTCAAGCTGTTTTATATCGGATTGATTTTTGAAAAGGCCGGGATGTATTATGAAGCCCTCAAAGCTTATCACGCCCTGGTGGTTCATTTTCCCGGTGCGGTAGGCTGGACCTATTGGAAAACGCCTTGGTATCCCGCGCAAGCCGCGGTCGCGAAAATCAAGCACATTATCCGTACCCATCCGGAATTGAATTTGGAGGTGCGGTTGGGCATGAAGATTGAGATCAATCAAGGGTTTGATAATGATGTCGCGAATGATTTGGTCGTGGCCTATCCGGGCAAGATCCATCAGAAAAATTGGATTGATCAAATCAGAGGGTTTGTGAGCAAGGTTATTCCCCAAAAATCAGAATTGGGTAAGGTTGTAAAAACGGTGGGGACCGGGAAAGTGCGGCTTGTGCAATATGAGAATGGTCATTGGAAGATGCTTGTCAATGGTCAGCCTTTTATGATCAAGGGAATCACATATGCCCCGACAAAAATCGGACAGAGTCCGGACAATGGGACAAATATCAAGTGGATGTATGAGGATTCGGATAACAATGGCCTTGCCGACGGACCATTTGATTCTTGGGTGGATGCCAATAAAAATGATTTTCGTGATTCGGATGAGCCGATTGTCGGCGATTTCAACCTGATGAAAGATATGGGCGCGAATGTGATTCGGGAATATCAGCAGCCGGTCAAACCGAATAAAGAACTTTTGCGAAAAATGCACGAGCAATATGGTTTTTATGTCGTGATGGGAGATTTTTTAGGAAAATACACCTTGGGTTCCGGGGCCAGCTGGTTTGAAGGGACTGATTACGAGAATCCTGCGCACAAAGCGCAGATGATGGAATCGGTCCGCACCATGATTAAGGAATATAAGGACGAGCCGTATATTTTAATGTGGGTCTTGGGCAAT
>JAHFFS010000120.1 GCA_023247815.1 Candidatus Omnitrophota bacterium | reverse complement strand
TTCATCCTGACGGATAAAAAGCTTCAATGCCTGGCAGCGCTTGCTGATATCTTTGAGCAATCCATGAATGACATATTTTTTTTCGCCGGTCCACAACGAGACATCCTGAAGGATGATTTTTCCATAAATCTCAATGAGCTTACCGGCCGAGCAGGCGCCCTTGGCCGAAGCCTCTTCCTGAAATATTTTTTTTAGATTGCCGTCGTGAAACTCTGGAAAATCTTCGGCCCGCAGTTGGAGTTTCCTTTTATAAAATTCCTTGAGGCTGATCCGCAAACTCGCCAAATTCCAAAATTTTTTCCCTTTTAGGACCAGTGGCGTCCGCCCCTGAAGTGCCGCCATCAACTCATTGACATACCGCAATTTTTTTAAGGCCTTCCAGCCCTGATACCTCTTCTCCCAGTCCAGCCCCGGCGTCAGCCATACCGCGAAAGACTCAACAAAATCTTCATCCGGATGATATTGGGCGTAAAACCCGTCAAGATGGCGGACATAACTTTTGCTATACGGACGAAAGCGATAAGTCTCTCCGTATTCCTGCGACGAAGACCCAAAAATCGACTTCCACCTTTTTTTGCGGTTCAACCGATAAGCATAACAGAGCGCGTGCCCAGCCTCATGCCGCAAAAGCTTCATGCACCAGTCTTTGGTCTCACCTTCCGCCTCAAGCATCATCTTCTTTTCCAATCGCAACAAGACCGGATGGGCGAGATAAAATGGGATACCAATCACCGGCTCATGTTCCGGGGTCAACCATTCGTCGGCCAGATAACATTCCGGCTGAAACAAAATCCCTTTCTCTCGCAGTTCCTGATAAAGCTGGGCCACACAATCGGCCAGCCAGGTTCCTTCGATCTTCAAGGGCAGGTCGCGGATTCGGCATTTGAGCAGGGCTTCTTCCGACGAGATGGATTCAAGGTCAATTGTTGGCATATTTTTTCGATGTCTTTGATTTAGCAAATGGATATCTTTTCATCACCTGATCTTTGAAAAAATCCTCATCAAGGACCTGACTCAGCCAGATTTTTACCCAGAGGAAATCTTGGATATCAATCGGATTAACTTTCACCCGACTGATCTGACGGACAAAGGGGATCACCGCGATATCCGCCAAGGTTAAGCCCGCACCGCACAAATACCCAGAAGATTCCAATTCCCCATTCAGCCGTCCCAGCAAACGAAAAACCTTTACACGTCCCTCTTGCGAAAAACGCTTGTCGTCGCGATACTTGAACTGATCAATCGAGGGCTTTAAAAGATGATCGCACCAGTCCCACCAAAGACGCACCCGCTCTTGCCCCTCCCGATCTTTGGGGAACAATGCCGGTTCGGGGAACAATTTTTCCAAATACAGATTGATGTCGTTGGATTCGGCTAGGATCCGGCCGTTGTGCACTAAAATCGGCACCTGTGGATTTTCAACATTCTGCACAAGAAAATCCGTCCAGTCCCCCAAACGTTCCTCGACGATGGAATAATCCACCTTTTTCAATTCCAGCACGATCCTCACCCGCATCGCGAATGGACAGCGTCGATAGGAATGCAGAACAAAGTGATCGCTCATGGCCCCCCTGCTTCATTCTTCATTTTTTCTATTAATGGCCCGGCTTGTTTCAACTTGGATTTTAACCCTTTTAAAAATCGCTCGCGCTCTCGCCAATGTCACTCCACCAGGAATCCGGCTGAAGGTATTAGCTGTTCCAGCGGCAACGGCAAAACGCAGGGCTGTCACAAAATCATATTTCTTTAACCAAGCGAACAAAAAACCGGCCACCATGGCGTCCCCGCAGCCGACGGTGTTAAGCGGCCGAATCCGCGGCGGTGTAGCCTTAACCAACGCCTGCCCGTCAAAGGCAACGGCCCCCTCTGCCCCCAACGAAATGATCGCGATCCGCGCTCCCTGCTGATGAAAAAAACGCAAGGCCGCTTTGAGTCTTGCCGGTGAATTGAGCTTTTTTTCAAATATGAATTCCGCTTCTTCCTGATTTGGCTTGATCAAAAACGGCTTGGCCTTGAGTCCACATCGCAAATCCTCGCCGCTGGTATCCAAAATCGGCTGACATTGATGCCGGTGGGCCAACTGCACCCATTGACGGTAAAAATCTTTACCAGCACCAGAAACACCACGTCCGGAAAAAACCACCCAATCGCTCTTTTTCAACAAGCGAACCAATCGAAATTTAAAAGCTTTCAGTTCCTCAACGGTAACGTTGGGGCCATCTTCCAAAAAGCGAGTATGTGTACGGGTCTTCTGATCAATCACGGTTAAATTCGTTCGACTCTCACCGCGGACCGGCACAAACTGCTGGCCGATCCCTTCGGCAGCCAAAGACTCTGTAATGAGTTTGCCGGCAGCACCACCAACAAAACCAGTGGCCAAAGTCGCTATTCCAAAATTCCGCAGGCCGCGGGAGACATTGATGCCCTTTCCGCCGGCAGCGACCTGGCATGAGACAACCCGATGCTCTTTGCCCAAGGCAAACCCATTCATCCGCACAATTTTATCTACTGCAGGATTCAAAGTTACCGTGAGGATCGGTTTGATTTTTGACTTGTAATCCACGAATGAAAGAGATTCAAATCATCAAGGATGAAAAAATAATCGTTCCAACTTATAAGACAAAACGAATCCTTTATTAAACTTTGGCATCGGCTGCCCAGGGCGTTCTCGCGAAATACGGCCGTCAACGACCTCAATAACGTCAAGCCAAGTTACATTTTCACGATCATCCTGATAAAGAGTCAACTGAAAAGCGCCATTTACCGACGACGTTCCTTTAATGACAAAGCCATCACCCATGGCCTGCAGTTCGATCAACATGGAAGGATGATCTGCTTTCAATTGCACAAGGTCGACGCTTGCGTCCATAACCGTCAGTTCCTCTTTCTGGACCGACTCAACAATCAGCGGATTAAGCGACTCTGGCATATTCTTGGTGCCAAAATCTCCCTCAGCCAGATTTACAATCAAAACTTCCCCGTTCTCAATGAGTGCAGCAAGATCCGGGACAAAAACACCCCACTGCCCGGTCCCAGGAACAACAAACTCAGTTCGATTCAACAGTTTCAAATTTTGTTCAATGTAATAAAAAAACGTGTGCTCATGAACATGATAAATGTAGGTTACAATATCATCTTTTTGGAAAACATAATCCTTAGGGTGCAGCGGAAACATCGGGCCCACCCAATAAATCTGTTTCCCCTTCGACTGCTGTTGAACAAACTTTGCCAAATCCGGAATGAATTGACTGTGATACACTGGATCATGAAACCGCAAATGCGCCCGATACAATTGCTTCAGTGGGTAAAAAATAACGGATAGAAAAACAATCGCCCAAACCAGGCCGCGCGGAATGGTAAACCCTTTTAAGATCCATTTCTCGATACTGGAAACCGTCCACTCAACTCCCCTCGCCGCAAAAAGACAGATCGGAATGAAGAGCGGAAAGAAATAACGGGCCTCCTTGTGCTGGATCATAAATCCCATAACCAAGATATAAACAACCACCCAGATGTGAAAAATGAGGTCCCGCTTTTTATCCTGAATCAGGCTGACCAAAAATCCAATCACCGCGCAAAGGATCAGCGGCCAGGTAAAGGCCTTGACTAAAAACCAGAAGGCCTGCAGCGGCGACGAGCCGTCTTTCGACAAGACATTAAATACAAAAAATTGTTTATAAAAAAACTGATACGCCGCCCAAGGCAAAGGAATTTTCTGAATCATTGCTTCCACAGACGAAAAAAATAGCGCGAATGCTGCAAATGGTAGGACAAAAAGCATCATGAACTTTCTGAGGACATGTTCACCGCTGAGTCGTGGGACAAACCGTGACCACTGCAACCGAATTTGTCCGTTGATCATTTCATGCAAGACAATGATAGGAAAGATGATGCCCGCCATATGGACCCGTAAAATGATTGTCAGTGTCATAAAAGCACTGCAGAGCAAATAGTTTTTCCAAGACGCCTCTTTTGCCGACCGCAGATAGTAGTAAACCGACAATGTCGTCGTTAAAGCCGAAGGGATATCTTCTTTGATGAAGGGCACCAAGAAGACCAATAAATGGTTGATCGATAGAAAAAAAGTTGCCAACAACGCTGTTGATTTCTTATGACGCAGTGCAACGAGCTGATACGTCATAAAAAGCAAGAAGGCAAAACAGAGGATCACCATGATCTTCCCTGCTATCAAAGTGAACCGGGGACAATGCAGAAATTTCTCAAAAAAATAAAATGGGCACAGTAAGAATGGAATAAAAGACATGCGCGATTGGAATCGATAAGGATCAACGCTGTTGATAATCAAACTTTTGGCATTGTAAAGCATATAAAAAGCGTCATAGAAATCCACGTTCATTCGCCAAGCGGTTAAAGTCAAATAGCAGACCAGACCCGCGCAATAAGCGAATAAAAGAAGTTTTATCCTAGCAATCATCCTTGGATGGGTCTCATTGGGCATTTTTTGCTCAATTTTCTACGCTGAAAGGATCATAAAAATATTCTTGCTTAATTTTGGGCTCCCTGCTAAAATGCAAAATTTTAAATCGCCTTACTTTAGTATAAATATTTAAAGAAAGCAATAATAAATGCTGAGAAAAATCTGTTTAGGGAATGCCCGGAAAGGGCTTGCCCAGTTAACAATCTTGCTTTTTACCGTGATAATCGGAAATCCTAGCGCTCTGGCCAATGAGATCTCCCCTCTTTCTAACGGCTATCACATCCGTCAGGAACACCTGGACCAGGGAGGTGTTCTGGTTTCCCGCCCGGTTGAAGAAGATAAAAGGATCTTCGATCTGATCGATCTCTACAACATCAGATCATTTGAAGATTACGCCCACTGGCTGCAAACGCATCTTAAATACGCCGCCGATCAAGGTGGAGATCATTGGGCGCAACCGCTCGAAACGTTAAAAAAACGTCAAGGAGACTGTGAAGATTTCACACTTTTGAAT
>JAHFFS010000010.1 GCA_023247815.1 Candidatus Omnitrophota bacterium | reverse complement strand
CGAAAAAGCCAATGCAGAAAACAGCTCCGATGAGAAAATAGTAAATCTTTTTCCTTTCCAGTCGTCCGACGAGATAAAAAAAATATGCCAAGAAATAAAACCAGGCAGACAAAATTTCGCTGCGCTGCCAAATGTAGGTGACCGCCTGCGTTTGTAAGGGATGAACAATAAAAATGAGCGTTGCCACCAAAGCGACCCCAGTCCTTTGAGCAGGCTTGATCAACCCCTCTGCTTTCGGAGTTCGCATCAGCCGCCCGATGATCAGAAAAAGAAGCAACCCATTGACTACGTGAATCAGCACATTGACCAGATGATATCCAAATGGGTTGAGTTTGCTGAAATGATAATTCACGGCAAAGGTCAAAATGGTCACGAATTTGATCCTATCCGTTTGCCAATTTTTGATTAACGCGCCGATATCGTGCAGAAAAGGATGCTCCAGCAGCAATTCATGATCGTCGTACACAAAAGGAGCGTTGAGGATACGACCGTAAGTAAGGAAGGCAAAAACACCCAAAATGAAAACGACAAGGAGAAGATGGGCTCGGGGCTTAGACGTTATCACGCGAAGACTTAGGTTGCCGATTTATTGAAACCGGCGGACGACACTGATCACTTTACCAATGATCGAAATGCCATCGGTCATTGGGATGGGTTCGTATTTGGGATTGGCTGGTTCAAGAAAATATTTTTGGTTGCGCTTACGCAAATGTTTGACCGTGGCCTCATCTTCAATCAGAGCAACAACAGTTTCGCCGGTCTGCGCCATGGCTTGCCGACGCACCAAAACCAAATCATCCGGCATGATCCCAGCATTGATCATGCTATCGCCCTTGACCCGCAAGGCAAAGGTGTCATTATCAGAGAAGACCAAGCTGTCCAAATCAAGATACCCTTCGATCTCTTCCACCGCCAGACTGGGAAGACCCGCCTGCACCCGGCCCAAAATCGGAAAAGAAAACAAGGCCTCACTAATAAGCTCAATGGCCCGCGATTTATGCGATGTGACCCTAACATAACCTTTATTCACCAGCGCCTTCAGATGGTCGCGCACCGTCCCGGTCGATGAAAACCCAAAATTCGCGGCGATCTCTCTGATGGTGGGCGGTAATTTCGAGGTGCGGATGCGTTGATAAATGAATTTCAAAACGTCTTTTTGTTTGAGGGTAAGTTTTATTTTTTCCATAGCAAACAAATTACCACTCAGACGTGTGGCTGTCAAGAAATTTTTTAAATTGACTGAATGATAACAAACATCCAACATGACTTTTCAAGCCATTAAATACCTTTAGTCTTGACTTTATCATTTCATGGTTTAATTTAGTCGTGCGCACAAACACCCTCTTTATCAACCCAAACTTTCTGAATGCGTAGTTCTCATAAGTCAATATTTCCCATCAAAAACGCGCGCAAATTGATATGTCGTTAATGCTTTATCACCGGTTCTTGTTATCAATTTTCTTGAAACACCAAATGCCAAATCCCTGCTGGCTGTAGCCGTTGACAAACCAGAATGCGCCCGCAGATAATCTTTTCTCGTAAACGATTTTTTGCCAAACTTATTTCTGAAAATCTCCAACCTTGCGCCCGCCGATTGACGACCAGGGCGCAGTTGTTTGGTAAAATCAGTGACAGCCTCGTGGATGGCCTCCAGCATAAATTTTATGAAGTCGGTGGCTGCTGCCTGTTGGTCGGATTTTTGAAGGGCCTCATAATATTCCTGCTGCCTTTTTCGAACCACCGATTCAATAGGGACATATTCAAAAATATTGCGATACTGGTAGAGCATGGCTGATTGCCAAAGCCGGCCGATCCGACCATTACCGTCGATAAATGGGTGAATAAACTCAATCTCGTAATGAACCGCGCTAGATTTGATAAGCGGGTGGAGGGACTTCTCTTTCTTCAAAAAAACAAAGAGTTCATCCATGAGCGATGGAACCCGGGTATAAGGGGGGGCCATGTGAATGATTTTTTCTCCTGCCCTCACCCCCACATTGCTTGTCCGCAAATGACCTGCCTGTTTGATGAGACCAGTCATAAGAACCCTATGAGCTTCCAGAAACGATTTTAGGCTTTCCACATCATATTTTGGTAAATTTTCGTAGACCTTAATGGCATTCTTTACTTCCAGAATGTCTTTCTTGGGGCCCAAGACTTTTTTATTGTTAACAATGTCCGTTACCTGTTCGATGGTCAAGGTGTTTCCTTCAATGGCCAGGCTCGATTGAATGGTTCGGATCCTATTATGCTTACGCAGTTCCGGCTGAGGTATAGGCAGGGTCAGTCCTTCATATTTGCCCAACAAAAGGGTTATCTCCGTGCAGAGATTCAGAATATCGCTGGTTATGATCAATGGTGACGGCATGTAACGTCTTTCCTCATTACTGTACTATCACAATGATAGTATCATAATGACCGTGTCATTACAAGAGCTGCTCATTTTTTTCGGAATCGCGCGCGAGTTTGAATTTTTTAAATCAATTAAGCGAACTCAATTTTTCCGCCGGCTCTTCCGCGTCTTCCTCTTTACCGCCCAATAACAAGCGCAGATCAGCAACCGGTTGCCGGTGAATGATGATGGGAGTCAACCCTTCAATGGGAAATGGATAACTTTTAAGATTAACAGGCGTTTCGATTTTGATGCCATCCCCTTCGATCTGCATCTGCAGATGTTCTGGATTCAAATCAATACCACCTTTGTTAAAGATCGACGGATCTTGTGGCATCACCGGCTTCTCAAGGCTGTCAACGCTGAGAAAAAAAGCATCCCCTTTACTAAGAACATCCTCAACCTGCTTCCTTTTATCAACGGCCAAAAGCTTCTCATCTTTCAATTTTACCAAGACCTGCTCAAATTGATCCAACTCCTGGTCGTTCTTAAAACGTCCCCTGACCTGCCTTAAGGCGGCAACCGGATCCACTAAGGAATTCATCATCTCCACCAGCAAATCATCAATATTGATTTCCTTCTGCTCAATGTCTTCTTTTGCTAATTCCGATAACTTGGTCGAATGGGAATCATCCTTAAAAAAGACTGTAATGCTATCTTTGTTTGGATGGTCACGAAAAGCATTTAAGATATTTTTAATCAGTGTTGGTGTCCGTTGATTCTTGCGTAGTCCTAATATCTCGAAATGAGGAAATTTAGCCAATGCGCCCAAAAACAAAGTATTATTTTCGTCCATCGCTGGCAAATAGATATGGCCTAACAAATTCATTTCTGCCAATTGATTTAAAAAACTCGCGTCCCAACGCTGTGGATCAGCCTCTTCCAAGTCCAAGCTCGCAATATCACTCTTGCCATCATACCTCAAGCTCGTAAAACCAACTTTATTGTTACTACTAAGACCTAGCGTCTTGAAAATGGCTCCCCCAATTTTAAAATGCCTATCACTTTGCCAATCGGCATAATCGTAGTTGATATCATCGGCAAACTCGACGGTTAAAATCTCCGGATGGGGATGATTGTCAAAAAGCTCGTAAACTGCCGCTTTCCACTCTTTGCTGATTTGCGCGTCCTCAAGCTTTAATAATTTCAATTTGGACATTCTATGCAAGTCAGATATGTCTTTTGGTTGCAGGCCAGATATAGTCAATTTCGCCAGATAAGAAAGCATGGCGATTTCATTCATAGAATCCCAATTTGCTACTCCTACAATTAAATCAATTTCGTAATTACTCTCCTGATCACCATGAAATTCAGCGCTGTTATTTTGCGATCCGAATTTCGACAAAAATTGCTCTACATATTTTCTTTGAAGATTAAAATCTATGAAGTGAGTTTGACTATCTAAAATTCGGCCATTTAGATCGATTTTGAGATTTTTATTATTGTATCTATGAAGAAGCCTGGTCAGGTTCTGGAGTATATCCTTTTTTTCTAGGATAGCCCCAAAATTAATCTGGTCGATATTTTGTGTGAACTGCATAATTTGTCTGATAACATGGGAAAATTCCCACTCTTGAGAGATTCCAGACCAGCGCATCGACTTTAGCAAGGTGATATCTTTCAAACCTTCCAATGTCAATTGCTGATAATCCCCAGAATACGTGCTAAAATCCAAACCAAATCCCTTGGCCCCATCGGCGGCGGTGACATCGTAAAGTGTTTGCTTATTCACCTCCATCCCATTCGCTCGTAGCACATCGGCGGCCAACTGCTTCTGGCGCGTCCATTCGGCATCTTTCGCTAAAACTTCTTCTTGCTGGAAATCAGCGACCTTGATCTTCTTATAAGAATTGCCCTTCCACAAATCAATGGTAAGATTTTTATTAGGATGTCGTCGGGCTATCAACCGCCCGGCTTCAAGCGTCGCTACATCGTCAAGGTTTTCCACAACAACACCTAAATATTGCAAGCTCGATAATTGTAATAGAACCTGTCTAACGCGCTCGTCCTCTAAACTCCCAAAAGGCAGCATTAAGGTCCTTAAAGCTGTCAATTTCTCAAAATCCTTTAAATCCAATTTGTCAGAAGTTGCTGAACTCAAATCAAGATATATTCCTTCACCTTTTGGCTCTACTTCCAAATTTGCTGAAGGCTCGGCTGAAGGCTCGGCCTCATTTTCTGGTACGCCGTTTCTTTGTAATATCGCTCTAGCAATGTCCATTTGCTGGGCTATATCAACCTCTTTCTCGAGCGGCGTAACCACTAGGGTTTCTGGCTGGGCTGGCTGGCTTGCCATAAATTCCTTGAATTCGCTGTAGCCACTAAAAATCGTATGCTTGCCATCGATTGTCATGACAACATCTAAATGATCCGGATCCGGATGATGTCGGTAAAGCTCTTCAACCTGATCAATAGAAATTAAAATACTCCCAGCAATGTTTAATTTATTCAAACTTTTCAAACCATATAGTGGTGAAATATCTCGCACTTCAGTATTCTCAAGTTCTATACCCTGGAGTTGATGAAACCCTTTTAAGAACTCAATATTTCGCACGGCTTTTGGCAATGAGATCCATGTAAGATTTGGATGTTGGTACAAATCCGCAAGTCTGGAGAAATCTTTGATTTTTGATTCATTATCAAACGTTATTTCAGTAAGATAACCCTTATTTTTGCAAAAACTCAAGTCTGGGACGGCGGTTAAGGAAGATGTATCGAACTCCAACCGCAAATAGTTTCTACTAACCCCAACAAATACAACATTTTCATACCCTTGTTTCTTCAACTCCGCCTCGATGTCCTTTCGCTCTTTCTCCATGGCGGCATCTTTTAAGTCCTGAGGGACATTTGCAAATGTGATTTCCAGCCCTTCACCAATTTTAATCTTACACTTTTCATGATTAGCGTGAAACGCAAGGAAATGACTCCAAAATGGCACAACCTCTTCATCCAGCATGGTCTTCTGAAGATCAAGATATTCCAGATTGATTACCGTATACAAGAATCTATTAATCATAACCCGCTCTCGCATGCCAACGGATGGATTAGTACTTAATAAATTTCTTTCAATGAATACTGTCCGTAAATCAAAATGACCGGAATCCAAAGTATAAAGTTTATCCACTCCTTCTTTTGAATCAATTTTCAAATTCAACGCCAAATGCTCTTCTCCATCACTACCGACTTTGGACGAAACCGTATACGTAACGCCCGCGATCCCGGCAAAGGCATTATCCAAATATTCTTGAAACTCCTCCTTTTGCTGTTTGATACCCGCAACCTCCGGCGCTTCCGGAAGGGTTTGCTGCCGGCTTGCCATAAATTCCTTGAATTCGCTGTAGCCATGAAAAGTCTGATCGTTGCTCCAATAGACCTCTAACTTTTCGGGATGGGGATGACGTTGATAGAGTTCCCCGACCTGCTTGAGTGAAAACAAATTCCCCAAAGTATCTAATTTTGCCAAATTTTTTAAACCGTATAGCGGCGAAATATCACCAACTTGAGTATTCATCATATTTATATTTTCGATTTGCTGAAACCCTCTTAAGAATTCAATATTTCGTGCAGCATGTGGCAATCCAAGGCGCCTTAAATTTGGATGGCGGCGCAAGGCAGTAAGACCGGAATAATCATTGATTTTTGAGCCCATAGGAAACCATATTTCCTTAAGATACCCTTTATTTTTACAAACACTCACATCGGGAACGGCTGTTAAGGATAGATAAAATACCAATGATAAATATTTTTCACCGTTATCTTTTACCACTTCGATCCGATACCCAGGCTTCTGCAACTCCGCTTCAATCTCTTCTCGCTCTTTCTCCATGGCGGCATCTTTTAAGTCCTGCGGGACATCTTTAAAAGTTTGTTCCCTTCCGTCAGCGACAATGACTTTTAATTTTTCATGGTTAGGATGTGTTGCAAGCAAAGCAATCGGATCTACGCGTAGAGAGTCCCTCATGTCAAGATATTCAAGATTGATCGCGGAAAGCAACGATTGCATCATTTTGTTTTTTATTCCAAAAGCATAGTTAGTATTCAAGGTATTCAAGACTACTGTTCGCAGATCAAATTCGCTAAAATCCAGAGTCAAAAATATGGACGCTGGCGCTTCTGAGTCTATCCGCACGTCCAACGCCAAATGCTCTTCTCCGTCGCTGCCGACCTTGAGTGAAACCTTATACTGAACGCCCGCGATCCCGGCAAAGGCTTGATCCAAATACGCTTGGAATTTCGGCAACTGCTGGTGCGCGGTTTCTTCCATTTCTTCGGCGGCATTGCCTTCTTCTTCAGCGGCAGGCTGCTCTTCTTTCTTCCCATCCTTGAGAGTATATCGAAACCCCTGATAAAGATACGGCGCCTCAATGTCTCGATAAAGATCGGCAATGTCGATGACTTTATAGTCTTCCCCTGGATAAACCTCTTCAAGTGCTTGCGGCGATGACCCGTCGGTAATGATCGTTACCCGATAATTCAGTTCCTTCAAATGATGAATGAATTCGCTCATGACCGGGGTCTGCCGAAACTTTGCCACATCCCCGCAAATCACAATCTGCTTTTGTTCCTGGCGCGGGTGTTGACCGGAGCGCACAAAAGATTGATCCGGAGGGTATCCGCCGGCGAAACGTTCTGGGACCGGAATCCCATCGTGGGTAAAACGCTGTTTCAATTGCGGTTGGTTAAGGACAAACAAATTGATCGCGTCCTCAAGATCGCCGGTGCTGGCCGCGAGCCGCGTCATCTCTTGCATCCGTTCATCACGCGAATTGAGATCAGGACCACTCCTTCTGATGGTGACCTTTTCCGGTATTTTAGGAGGAGGGTCTCCTAACAACTCGATGACTTCTTTTCCCTGAGCTTCATCTTCATTCGTATGCACCGATTGCCGAAAACCAGAGGTCTTGTCGCCATATTGCCGACCACTGCCGGAACTTCCCCCTGTCCCGGGAACCATCTCATAAGAATTCGGAAGATCCAGAATAAAATTCCATTCCGCTTCAGTCAATTCTTCTCCTAGCCCTAGCTTTGCCAACAATGAATTTTTGTGTTCCCTCATCTCGTTTTTGAATTGCTCAAGAGAACTATCCATCGTTTGCAAAAAATCCGCGAACGAATTCTCGCTCTCTGCTATCCGTCGTTCTTCCTTCGGCTTAACAAAATTTTGTTTGACCTTTTCCTTCATGGCCTTAGTCTGCGCAACAATCTGCTTGATCCTTCCCTCATCATCTTCTCCATAAAGCTCAATCGATTGGAGCATATTAGGATCCCGCAGCCGATTTTCAATTGTGCTAATATCTTCATTATTGACGGGTTTATCAACGACCATAAGAGTCCTTAACATTTCGGTAAGTCTCTGGTAAATGTCTTGCTTGTCTAGTTCCCGTAAACGCTCGGCGACTTCTTTTTGCTGGGCAAGCAATTCTTCTTCGGAAAACTGCTCATCAACCTTCACTTGTTCATCCTCTAAGGGCATTGCCGAATCGTTAAGGCTATTTTCCAAAACATTTTTAAGATTATTTTTAGCCGTTGCTTTGTCTACCACCTGCGTCTTATCGCTCTTTGACGGCGGTTTCGCAATATCGCCCTGAACATTGACCGGAATTTCTTCAAAGGCATGCCTTATTTTCCTCATCAATTCCTGGCCGCGGTACTGCTGGAACTGAATTTCTTCTTCGTCAAGGGTCTTTGGGATCGCTTCCTTGATCTGTTTCATGATGCTGAAATGCTTCATCGCGATTCGGATCGGATTGTTTTCTGCGGTATACAGACCGTCTTTCTCTAGTTTTTGCGCGAACTGCTCAATTTGGGCCAATGCGTCAAGGGTATTGCCATCACTCATTTTTCGTTCACCAATGATATTCTTTGCGTAAACCAGCAAGACAAGCTGAAATAACTTTCGATGCGTCAACGGATCATCCTCATTTGCCATCCAATCCAACAGCGCTCCCACATTTTTGTTCACGATAATTATTGCCATATCTTTTTCACTATCGCGCATCCTCCCAAGCGATGTATAGGGAAAATAGTGACGAAAGGCTGCTTCATGGCGTAAATCTTCCAAATCCTGCATGAGCGGTCCAACATCTCCGCCCCAAATCATCTTCATCCACGGGGTCAAATTCCTTGTAAATAAGCCATGGCTGATCTCATGAAAAAATGTTCGTAAAAAAGCTGGATTACTAAATCCTTCACCGTGGATTGAAATTTGAACAAAATACTGTCCGTTTTCATCCTTCATGATTTGAAAATGTCCTCCGCCTTTGTCCGGCCGGTTTTTGATGATCGCGATTCTGACACGGCCCAAGGCCCTGGGAACAATCGACTGCCCTAGGGTTTCCAAAAATTTAATCTCGTCAAGACGCGGTTCTTTAAATTGCATCACTTGCTTAACGGGAGGGATACTACGACCATCCAAAAACTGCTGCAAATAAAGCGGGCCGTAAATCTGATAAACGATTCTTTGAACAATGGCAATCCGTTCTGATTTAAAACTGTCCTTTCCCTTTGCTTGATACGCCGCGATGATCTGCCGTAAGACATCTTCCAATTCCCGAAACGTGGGTCGATGCTTTGCCTCTTTGATCTGGGCGCGCATCCAGACATGGATTTGGATCGCGTACTTCAAAGCGCTAAAGACCAACTTAGGATCAGTCAAATTTTCATCTTGAACCATGGTTTGCGCCAAATCCAACAATTCCGCCTGAGTGTAGTCAGCAGCCCGCTTATACACGACCCGGTTCTGAAGAGCGGTGGAAAATTTTTGCCGGCCGCTGAAATCCGGTGAATTGATCGTGGCAAACAAAAGGAACCCGGGCTGGGCATTGCCGGTCAAGACGTCATTGAACCTTTCCAAAAAATCCGTCGGCAGGATGTTGGCCTCGCGAACAATGACAATGGCACCCTCTTCTTTTGCCCGTTCAATCACTGCCACCAAATGATCGGTGTTATCCGGCTGAGCATTGACCACATAATACCGTTTGCCGTTGCGTTCCTCCTCAGAAATCGACGAATCACTGAGATTCATCTCTCGATATCCTTGCTGTTCTAGCTTACCGACAACCACATCATGTTCCAACACTTGAATCAAGGTGACGTCTTTCCCTCGGCCCGGCGGCCCTTCGGTGATCATCGCCTGTTTGCCCTGCAAAACCTTTTTCCCGGCCTTTAAGGCAGCGACACGCCATTCCCGCATCGACAACATTTTTTGATAACTATCGATCAAAAGGGCGATGAAATCTGTCACATACAGCTTGCCTTCCCCGTTAGTAGAATTAATAACCTTGCCATTCTGTTGGATGACCTTAGCAATGACCGATTTCTCATAATCATACAAAATATTAACTCCAAATTTTTGAATGATTTTATGGTGCAGGGCCTCCCGCTCTTCCCTATTAAAATTGCCGTTATAAACATCCCAGGCCAGAGTGACAATCTGACGTTTGACCATAGCTTCCCATGCGTCCTTGTTTGCCATACGCTCCTGCAGGACCTCGTCCGTCATAAAGGCCTTGATCCGGTTGGTCAAATCCTGAATATCCCTTAAAGAAAATCCAATGCTGGGATTAGTATCAACGAATAGAAAATGCAGATCAAGGAGCAACTCACGGATCGCCGGCGCCATGGGCATGCTGTCTTCGATATATTGATTTTTTCCAATGATGTCCTTAAGTTCCGGCCTGGTAAAAGGTGTGAAATAAACCGTCGGCATATATTCTTCGATCAATTCCTGATACTTGCGGCCCGGCAAGGTTTCCTGGTTACCGGTAAAAATGATTTTATGGTTGCGAAGTTCGAACCGCGTCCCATTGATCCAAATGTAGGGATTCTTACTGAAAAAACCTTTTAAAAAATTCCAAAAATACGGGTCAGTTAGATTTGCCTCGTCGACAATCAAAATTCCCTTTTCACATTTGGCCCATTTGGCAATGGTCTCATCTTCAATCTCAATTCGTTCGCTACCATCAGCGCTCTTTTGATAGGCACGTTTGCTAACGACCTTTGATTCATCCACATCGCTGCCGGTCGTTAGACTGAACACTTCATAACCGGAATACTTCTCTCCCATGAGTTCGGCAATGTAACTTTTGCCCGTCGCCTGCGGTCCTTTGAGCATTACAGCACCGACGGTATCAAGTGCGGCCTCAACCATGCGACCGCGGTCTTGCCAAGTTTCACTGCCACCGACACGGGCATCTTCATACAACAACGGGGCTTCTTCAATTGTGTAAGTCTTGTTTTTGTAAATTGAAAACTTATGGTGATAGAACTCCTCCAATTCCTGGTCCTTTTGAAGCATGGATCGAACAACCTGGGCCTGACGGACCAGATAAAAAACCTTTTCAACATCTTCCCCGCTGGATAACTTAAAGGAAGGGTTGATTCCAATCTTCTGCAAAAGATCCAAACTCAGCGTGTCCGCAACCTGCCAGAAAAAATGTGACAGATCAATGACCCCTCCGGTTTTATTCAACACGTTGCTGAGTTTTGTTCCATTCACCGATTTGTAAGGCCGTTCTGTCCCCTCAACGCCGAAATCACGGTCTTCCACGTCAAATTTAGTCCGCACCATGCACCGCAAATAAGCGGTGATCTCTTCATCCCCACGGTAATGAGAAATGAAATTGCTCTCAAACGCCTCCAGCCAGGTGTATCCTTTCCGGCGGTATTCGAATAAATTGCGCAGTCTCTGCAAATGGAAGTTTGGTTCCTCCAAATAAAGTTTGTCAACGGCCGGGACCGGAATATTCTTAGCGAACAGTTCGCGCAATTCTAAAACGCGGGCATAATCTTCCTTGCTGAAGACGTCTTTGAATTCGGTCTCTAAAATCTGCTTGACCGCCTCATCGCTCGGATCCAGCGTAACGGCATTCTTGACCGATAATTGCAGATCAAGCTGTTTCCTTTTGATTACAATCAATTTTCCCGGTAAAGCAACCCTTTCCCCATTGATGATCAAATACGGTTGATTAGAGAAAGCCGACTCCAACTCCCGCAATAATCCCTCGTTGTGTTCCAGACCGGTCAGGACAACAGTTTGCCCTTCCAACAGCAGATTATAAAGGTCTTGTTTGACCGATTCATACCGACGTTTCCCGCCGGGCACAGTAGAAAAGGTCGGATATTCAAAAAGCTGGGTCATCGTGGTCTCAGCAGTTGCAGGATAAACCACGTAAGGCTTTCCCTGAAGCAAATTCTCTACCTGAGTCTGGATGAAAATCGGATCTTCTCCGTCGATGATCATCGTTTTTTCCTTAATGACGTCTTCAAGGCTTTTTTCTTCACGGACCGCTGTTTTCGCGGACAGCGTCCCGGAACGAAAATTTTTATAAACCGCTGGGACAGTCACCCACACCCAGGGGGCCACTTCAATATTGACCTTTCCCTCGGCATGCATGATCGCGTGCCAGACCCAATCATCCAATCGACTGGTGATCCGAATATTAAGCCTTTCATTCTTTAATTTCTCCGGATGGTTAAGATATTCGAGAATGCCCGGCTGACGGACCAATTGGTTCTCGATCCGCTCATTACCGATATGACTCATTTTTAACAATCGGTCCTGGGTTTCATGATTGATCAGCCAAATTTCGTCATCTTGATCCGTCTTCTCGCCGATCCGCGTCAATTCTTTGTTCGCGACACCGGCTGAATAATCTTTGATCTCCTCGATAAAAATCGCGAAATGGTCTCCGGCCTTGATCGTCTCACCGTTGAATTCAACCTCCCGTCGCAGCAAGACCTGCCGCAACAGATGCCGGAGATTCTTATTTGTTAAATCCGCGCCCCGCAATACCAGCGGTCGGTCTTCCAACATGGCCTGAACTAATTTCCCCGGTGTATTCACGAATTTTCCATTCTCGCCAATGCTAAAATCCTCAATCAATTCTTCTCGGATAAAAGGGCTCTCCATCACATTGGCTGTGATCGCGTTGACTGGGATATTTGCCTTTGGCATTTGATCGACCGGGTCCGCCTCATCTAATACCATGGTCCGATGCCGCAAGCGTGACGTAAATGAAGAATCATACTCATCAATCTGTTCACGGCCCAGGACCCCGAAGACCTGAATTTCATTTGAAAATGTGACATCCGCGTAACGAGGTTGATTAGCAAACATGTCATGAAACCCGACGGCCAGCCCCTTGTCAGAGCCGTTGTAATCAATCAATAGAATTCCTTTCTTGTTGGTTTTGAGAAATCGAACCAACAAACCGTCCACATGCTCAAAACCCCCTTGATCATCAACTTTCAACACTTTGTTCAAACGATCCAAGTCAGATTGATCTTTGATCGTGACTCGCAGATAAGGAATATTTTCTTTCCGCGCTTGCTCATAAAGCTTCGCGTCCACCGCGTCGGTGTTGTCAGCGATGATCAAACGCTTATTTTCTTTGATCAACTGCTCTGGTGTTGATAACCACAATTTTTCCTGCTCTGCCAAGTCCGAGGGAGCAGCTGCGGCGATTTTCTCATTCCCACCAGCAGCGATGTTGATGGCCTGTTCCCCTTTTGCCAACTCCCATTCTTCAGGATAAAGCTGCGAGACATCTTCCGGCAACAATCCCTGCTGCTCTGCCGCGCTAAAGACCTGTTCAATGCTATGCGACTTGCGATGAAACTCCTCAGACAACTTCTGAGCCAGCAAAAAATTGTTCGTGATCCATTGCCGCATCTCTTTGGCGGACAATTTATCTTGCCCTTGCGCCTTTCCCAATTGAACGGCCAAGGCCTCCCATTGGGCGATTTCATCAAGTTCATGCTGACGGACGTTTGCGTCATTGACATATTTCTCGTCGATATAAACGACCGGCTGGCCGTAAACTTGGCCTAAGCCAACGTGGGCGAACTGACCGGTATTCGCTAACAAACCGAAAATGGGAACCAGATAGGCCGCCCCCATCTTTTCATAGGTAACAATGTTTCCTTTATTTTGTTTAAGATCGACGGGAAGGTGTTCGGCAATGTAGCGATTGACAACCCGGTGCGGGACTAAAACAACTGATTCCGTTGTAACCTGGCCAATGGATTTGACACCGGACATACTCGCGACCTGTTCGATGATCTCACTGATGCGCTTGGCGTCCACACCGCCGGAAAAATACTTCCGAGGGACCGTTGTCTCCTGGCCAGAATCGTATTCTTCTTTGATGTAGTTGTATACGCCCTTTTTAAAGGCCTCCAGATACTGTTGATAAATCTTTTCTTTGATATTTTTATCTTCGACGTCGACACCCTCGATCTTTGCCTGATCAACATAGATCGTGTTCATAACCGACTCACGAATGGATTTCTTATACCAGGCGGCCAAAATCAACGAATGAAAAACCTGCCGCAGCAACGCGAAATTCTGCCCTTCATTGACTTCTTTTTCCAAGACCGGAAGGACAAGAGTACGGATCGCCTGCGAAGACAATTGGTTCAACTCTTGGAGATCCGCGGATGTCAATGGCTGGCCAACATCATCCTGATGGCTGCTGTTTTGACGGATGGCAAGGTAATCCTCTTCCAGCATGACTTTCAAATGACAATCGACGATATAGGCGGTGTTGTTCTGTGTAAAAATCTTGGCCGTCTGGGGAACGATCCAGACCTTATTGAACGTGTTGATGGGGATATTGGTGGTCCCAAATTTTTCATAAGCGGTCTTGTAAATCTTGTCCCAAAATGTTTGGCCCAACTCCGATTCCGGATAAATGAGCGATGCTGTCATCTGTTTCAACAAATAATCCTGCGCCAAAAGATCACGCCCCATCTCAGTCTGACCAAAGGCTTGCGGAGTGATGCGATTTTTTTCGTAAGGGGAAAGATTGACCCAAAGGTCTTTTTCAGGGATGGTCAGCGAGGCGAGAAAATATTTAATGAGTTTATACGACTCATCCTGCAGCGCCGGTCCGGTCAAATTCGATTCCCCGCTGTCAACAAGGAAATCCAAACGAAACGGGTCGTTCGGATTGACCCTGACACCTTTGAGCATGGCCGGAACAACACTGGAGCTGACTTGGACCATGCTTCCTGCTGCCGGCAGGCTCAAATTGATCTGCGCGTAACCTATTGATGGATATATAGTTACATTAAAGGCAAAGAAAAATAAAACAACACCCGTGAGGAAACGGGTTAAACCGCTATTTCGGATCAAATACATAAAGTTAATATGAATCATAGGCTTCATACTACTAAATATAAAACAATGCTAACGCGTTTAGAAGGTGTACGGTTGTTTTAGAGAAAGCGCTTTCTCATTTTTGCTGGAGGGAAACGAGTGAGCTTAGAGGTTCTTGATTTATTTCGGCCAAGGATTGTTATTGCGGATATGGCGTCCGTCGAGGGTCTGAATAAAAAACTGTTCCAATAGCGGATGCTGAAATTTTTCTTCGGTTTCAAAACCTTCCAGGCTGCTTTGCGCCGCGTACGTGACTTGATCACTGTCGTGCACGAGGACGTGATACCAGGGCTGATTGCGCTGCGGCTGAGTTTGATTGCTGAAATACCAGGTGTCACTGGCCTGACAGGTCTGGTCATGATCGACGACAATCCCACGGTAACCATAACGTTTATGCCGCACCATTTGCCCGGGCAGGAAACGCGCTTTGTATTCATTCCTTTCGATATCAGCCACCGTCAACGTTGCTAAACTTTCAAGATCATCCATGTCCTTAAACAAATCGATCATCAATTCCTGATTACTACTTTGCTGCTGCCAGTGATAAGCGCGGATAAGATTGGCCAAGACCCGTTTGATCACGGCGTTAACCGGCGCTGTTTCACGCAAAATTTCGCGCAGATGATTGGGATTCATGTTCACATTGGCCTTCATCAAATCTTCCTCCCTGATCAACTGCCCCTGATTGAAGCAATCAACCAGTAAAACACTTTCACCCTGTGAAATCCTGGCCAAAAAATGCCCGGGGAAATTGCACCCTTCGATAACGATCCCCAGGCGAATCCCCACCAGCATGTAAACACAGGCCAGACTGATCGGCAGGCCTTCTTTTCGCAAAATCACGTCGATCAAACTGCTATTTTGCGGATGATAATATTCTTTCGTTGATCCGCGCAATTTCTTTTCATGAAAAAGGAATCGCGCCAACTTCAAAACGTTGGGCTGCTGATGGGTTCGTAAAAAATCCTGGGCAAGTTGATCGAGCAAAGTAGAAAGCGTTGGCCCGCCCGTCAACCCGGTTTGAAAATCAGATAACAAACTCATGGCCTTTTCTAAACGCTGCGTGTCATTCTCAATGACAAAAACCTGCTTCCAGTTTTCGCGCAAAAAACTGCGCTGCTGGTTCTGCCAAATTTTGTTCAAGAGATCAAGTTTGGATTGCCACTTGGCGAAAGGGACTTTAACGACTTCTTCTTTGAGGCGGGGACCGAGCGCCGTCAACTCCTGGGCGATCAACTGCCGGACTTCGGGCGAATCATCGTCGAGCAATTCCAAAAGATAAGGCAATTGATCGATGTCAATCATAGCGGCTCACCTTTTTGGGATAAAAATTAAATCACAACGATCGCAAGTGAAATCTGACTCATTCATCTTATCAGAATTGACTTTGAAGACAAGCGGGTTTTAAAATTTTCGCGCCAAGGCCATCATCACAATTTTGCGGATCAATTGCGGATAAGCGATCCCGTGCTTTTCCGCTGACTGCGCCATCTCATCAATCCTGGCCAGGCACGGATTGGCGTTCGGTTCAATGATCGAAACCTGCCCCTGCGGGGTCAAACGGATATCGAAACGGATGTAACTGTGCATATTGAGCGCCCGGTAAGCGCGTTTGCAAACATCCTCAATATTGGCCAAAGCCCCGTCGGGAAGTTTGCCGGCAAAAGTGCTTTTGATCCCCCAACGTTCGCGATAATCCTCGTCCCACTTGGCCTTGTAAGTCGCGATACGCGGTTCATCCTCGGGAAGTTGGCCAAATTTGATCTCCCGCGGCGGCAAGACTGTCAAACGCTTGTCGCCCATCACCGTGACATAGAGTTCACGGCCCACAATGTATTCCTCGGCAATCGCATCCAACTTCATGTTTTCGTGGATGAATTTGATTCGATCTTTGAAAGCCTCATCGCTGTCGACAATCGAGGCCTGGGAAATCCCGCGCGAGGCCTCCTCAGCCAGGGGCTTGATGATCGCCGGCAGTTTGATGGTCCGCGGCCGCCAGATTTTATGTCCGCGGTAAAAGGCGTGAAAACGCGCGACCCGGATCCGATGAAAGCGGAGGATTTTTTTGCTCAAGGCCTTGTTGTTGCAGATGAACAGCCCGTCAGCGTGGGTCCCGGTGTAGGGAATACCAATCAACTCCAAGAGGGCGCCAATGTTTTTATCCAGATGCGTTTTGTTGGCAAAGACCTCCACCATATTGAAGATCACATCCGGCTGAAACTCGCGGCATTCCTCCAAGAGCGGAACAATGTCGTTGAAAAGCCCCAATAGCCGCACCTCGTAGCCATTGGCCAAAAGCGCCTTATGGACATCGTTCTCGGTGTACATGTTGTCCTCATCGGAAAATTCTTCTTTGAAATCATAACCGCGCGGCGTAAGATACGGTGTGTTAAAAATCAAAAGGACCTTTAGACGCTTTTTCATAATTCCTTCCTCCGAGCGATTTTACCCCGATACCAGCCAGTGTAGCGATAATTCATGATCAGTGTCGTCATATAAACGGCCAATTGGGTGACCGCCAGCGTTTCATCCTGACGGATAAAAAGCTTCAATGCCTGGCAGCGCTTGCTGATATCTTTGAGCAATCCATGAATGACATATTTTTTTTCGCCGGTCCACAACGAGACATCCTGAAGGATGATTTTCCATAAAT
>JAHFFS010000119.1 GCA_023247815.1 Candidatus Omnitrophota bacterium | reverse complement strand
CAATCTCAACCAATTCATCACCGGTCCCAATGACGGCAATTTTGGGTCTTTGACTGACTTTGATTTTCGCCTGTCCGACCGCGGCCGCGATGGCAATCCGAACGGGATTCAAAACGACACCGGGGTTGAGCAAAATTTTGTTCTTTTTATAATCATTGCCGGCCACATGAACGTTCTGTCTCGGCCTGATTTCTTGATCAAAATTTTTTAAAACCGCTTGCCCTTCCCTTATCTCAAAATGCTCGACGGGAATGACGCAATCACACCGCTCTGGCAAAGACGCTCCGGTTGTAATCTCAAAGCAAGAATGCAAATCCTTCAAACCCATGGGTGCTTTTCCAGCCTGTTGCATCCCTTCAATCAAAAACTTCCGCGATCCTTTCTTCCAGGCCGAGTAGGAAATCGCGATCCCATCCATCGTGGCCCGGTCAGCGGGCGGATAATCACGGTCAGCCAAAACGTCTTCGCGTAAAACCGCACCAAAAGCCTGCTCCAAAGGAACTTCCTGGACCGGAAATCCCTGAACTTGTTCAAATATCAATCGCTCTGCATCTGCTGCCGTGATCATCGATTGTGCCATGGCTTTTACTTCTCCTCAGCGTCCTTTTTCTTTTCTTCTTCGGTCAACTGCTGATTCAAATCGTCCATGGCTTTATGAAACTTTCTAACCAACCGACCTAGCGCCCGGGCGATGTCTGGCAAGGCCTGTGGGCCGAATAGCAGGAGGATCACAAAAAAAATTACCAATACTTCCGGAAAGCCAACTTCAAACATGATTGCGATCCTCTTTCACAATAAATCCAGCGTCATTGCGAGCGAAGTTATCCTGCATCAAAGATTGCTTAGTCGCTATTTTAAATTTGACGGCTCCTCGCAATGACAACAATGATATCACTTCACTCCTTTTTCAACAGCGTCACAGCCCAAACCAAAAAAAACAATTCCAAAATAACGTAACCAATCAACCAATAAAGTGTCCCAGAAGTGAAACCATACGAATGCAATCCAACACTGAGAAGATTAACGCCAAACCAAGCCCACACAACCACGATCATGCCCAAAACACTCAAGGCCGCCACTCCCAAGGGACCAATCATTTTTCCAATACGGGCATGAAAAATCATGGCTGTCCATAAAACAATCATCAAAGCACCATTCTCTTTGGGGTCCCATCCCCAAAAACGGCCCCAAGACTGGTCCGCCCAAATCCCGCCTAAGTTTGTGCCCAAAAAAGTCATGGTCAAACCGAATCCCAGAATCCCCATCAAAATTTGATAAATGGAATTTGCACCCTTAGTATCCTTAGGGCGCGCTAATCGCTGCAAAAAATAAATGTGCGCGACAATCCCGGCCAACGTGCACCCGGCATAACCGGATGTGATGCTCAAAACATGGGTACTTAACCAAAAATTTGAATTCAACACCGCGACCAGCATCTTCATCGTATCCCCATCGGCGCTGAAAAGAGTAGCAATGGTCAAAAAAAGAAACCCACTCAAACTGCCGACCAAGATCCCCAGCCACTGACGCTGCCTGCTTTCAATCAATAAGCTCAGTGCCACACTGACCGCCCCAACGAACAGAAAAGTCTCATAGAGGGTCGAAACCGGCGGTCGTCCTAAAATGATGACCCGTAGGGCAATCGCGATGACATGGCATACCGCCCCAGTAGACAACAGGAAGAAACTCGTTTGATACAAAAATTTCTTGTCGCTGATCAAAGAAATCAAAAATAATAAAAAAGCAATTCCGTAAAACATCTTTGCAAACAAAAGCAGCTGGGAATTGTTGTAAGCAATCTCCAATCCCAATTTGTGAAAAGACCGCAGCTCCTTTTTGCTGACCCGCACTTTAAGACTTTCTTCAAACTGCCTGGCATCCAGATCAAATTTCAACTGTTCCCCATTCCAGTACGAAAAAAACAAATCCTGCAAATCACCGATTTCAGCTCGGCATTCCTTAATTTGAAAATTGCGCGAAATCGCGTCCCATGGACTCAACCATCCCGAATCCGATTGAGAATAAGAAGGAATCATGGTCATCGGCAAATTCTGATAGGCAAGCGACCATTGGTAAAGATTTTTCATGAGCTGGACCAACTGTTGTTCCGGACCCGACAACTCTTCTGATTTTTTATTCACCAACGTCTGACTGAGCTGATAAATGAGCTCCGCTCGCGACGCAATATCAAAAAAACTGAATTCGTTCGACTTCGAAGACAAATTGAGCTGCTCACGCAACTCGCGATCAGACAGAGAAAAATCCGGATGGGGAAAAGCGAATAAAAAACTCCTTGACAATTCACTGTACTCTTTGAGGTTCGCGTTGACACGGATGACCTCTTGTTCAACCTCGCTTCGTGCTTTTGCGTCCATCTTTCCAGCTGACGTCGCCAGCTCAGCAATCTTAGCGTAGCCCGGGACCAATTGATCAAAGCTGTAGCGACGATGTTTTTCCGGCTCCAACCCAATGGCAGCGGCAATGTCCTCGTGATTGACCAAAAATATTTTATCGGCGCGCGTTGTTTCCGGAGCAAAAAGCAGGCGAGCCAACCAAGCAATGGCTTCCTCTTCCTGATACCTCCTTTTTCCGGAAAAACGAAGAAGCAAATTGCGGGCAAAGGTGTCCATAGGCTTAATACGGCCCTCTTCCAACACCGGCAGTCGACAGAAATTGACAAAAGATTTAACGCCTTTAGGGGCCAAAGGCTGGCCATTCAATGGACAAATGACCTGGCCAAAGGCATCTGAAAAATTGAACAAAATTAAAACAATTAAACTGATGGTAAAAAAATATTTTTTCATTTGCTTCCTTGCTTAACAGACTTACCTGACCTGCGGAGTTCAGAACACCGAACCGTGGAGCCCATTTTTTTTGAAAAACCCATGCCCAAAAAATGCGTGACCAAACCAAGGAACGTGATCAAACTTGCCACGTACGGCAACACGCGGCCGAAATTTTTAACAACCGCCAGCGTCGACATTTCCCGTCCCAAGGCATCAATCGCGTAAGACGCCTGATAAAACGTAAAATTCTTATATCGCAGTGGATGATTCATGGAAATCAAGACATCGCGTTCCATATCACCGTTTTTTACTTGGACCAAACTCTCATAACTCTTCGCGACTTGCGTGTTGGGATGGACCTCCATCTTAAAATCTTTAAGTGTCAGTAGAAACGGCATAACAAAACGTTTTTTTCGCAATTGCACAAAATATTCGCGGTCCTGAATGACAACCTTCGCCGGATAGTCTTCGCCTCCATACAACAACAGCTTACGGACTTGGCTTTGACCAAACTGCGCTTCAAAAATACCACCGGGGATATTTTTCTCCGGATCTCTTTTCCCTGGTGTCGATTTGAGAGTGGTTATCCCCGAATCATTGATCGTATTGGGCCTTTGTTTAACATCGGATAAATAGGCCACAGCATTTGGATAATATTCTTCGACCTTAATATTGAACCCATCCCCTGTTAAGAGAAAAATTTTTCCGACCGACTCACGGCTGATATCATATGCGATAACACCATTTTTATTACCTTCGGTTTTTTGCCAGACTGCCAATTCCCAATCATGATACGCCGTTGACACATTGCTTCCAGCACCCTCCATAAGTGTCAGCTGTGATTCCTGCACACAATGGAACGTTACAAAGGCCGAGATGAAATAGGTCAACAAACCGAAATGAATGAGCAAAATCCCAAGATTGTTCCACTCGAATCGATAACGTGTTATCGCGGCACTGAGGAGATTGACAAATAGGACCCACAAAACCAACTGAGCGCCGGGGAAAGGAAATCTTCCCGATGCCAGAAAAAAGAACGAATGGAAATAACGCTGCTGTGCCACAAAAAGACCATTTTCAACCTGGGCGATCGTTCCCCAAAAGGTCAAAATAAAAAGCAACAGCAAACACCCGACCGTGATCTTCAAAGAACTCAAAACCAAAAATATTTTATTTTGCCGCAAGGAAGAATATTTCATCTGACCTTAATGGATTTTTAACGAATGGCACAATTGTTCAAATTTTTTCTGCTCGCTCAGCACTATTTTTTTGCTCCCGGTCATTTTGACAAAAATCACACCATCCGGCTGCTCAAACATCGCGGTCATCATGCTGTCTAAGTCCGCTGCTGACCATTTCTGTAAAAGAGTAAAATCAAAAATTTTGCCGGCCATCCCGGAATCCGTATTTATCCCTTTTGCTCGGCTGATAAAGCTGGCCAGTTCTTCATCTTTCAACTCCAACTTGATTTGACCTAACCACCTTACGACATTGGCCTGTAAATCGCCTGCCGCTCCCGCCAACTTAACGATCGAAACTTCTACTTTCTCTTTTCCTTCTCCCTCGACGAAAGTGACCAAGCGCATTCCATGACCAAGCTCTTCTTTCCAGCCAGAGGGTGTGGCCCAAGTCAAATTGTCGCCGCTCTTCAAATCTGAGCTTTGTTTAGGCGAAGGCTCATCATTTGCCGTTGATGGTAAAAAAATTTCGGGATGTTCCAAAACAGCCGTCGAATCTTGCCGCTCTGCCAAAGGAGAAGGAACAACGATCTCGGTGTAAAACCGTTTTTGTTCGTTGTTTTCGCATGAGGATAATGTAGCAACGAGAAAAAATCCTAAACAAATCTGGTAGCGCACTTTCATCTTTCAAACCGTTATCTGCTCGTGGGTTTAGAGAGTGAGAGGGAAGTTAAAGGCAAGAATTGTTATGAACTAAAAATAACGACGTAAGCGACTGCTAAGAGAATGATAACGACAAAACTAATGATCGCCACTTTTTTTAATAATCGCGTATTATCTTTCACTTATCTCCTCCTTAAGCAGACAGTTAGCTTGCTGACTCTCCTTGACTGACCTTCAAAATATTTATAGCACTAAAATTTCAAGTTTTCTACCTTTAATTTGGCATTTTGGACGCAGTCATTAACCCCGATACCTCCCCAAAAATTAGCCACGATATCGACACCAGGGAATTGGGACAACAATT
>JAHFFS010000009.1 GCA_023247815.1 Candidatus Omnitrophota bacterium | reverse complement strand
GTTAATAAAAATCCGGTAACCATTCTCATTCTTAATCTGACGCATAAATGACCGTATCAAATCACGATCTCTACTGTCTTTTAAAGAAATGTTGAACGGGGCAAGATGAGGCCAGTATGCAATCGTTTCATCCTTGTTACCATTTTCTGCTACATAATTCCATCTTACATTTTTTACTCCATAATTTTTTTGCAGGGATCGATAAAGCAATACGCCCCGCTTAAAATTACTCTGAGACCAATCACTGACCGTAAAAATCCCCACCTTCTCGTCTTTGTTCTGACTCAACGGCGCCAGGCGGGCCGGGCCAAAGACGCGGGTGAGGTTGGATAAAAGGTTGTAGAGGAAATGCGCGATGACGTTGATAATCAGCGTCGGGAAAGCGAGTATGAAATATAGAACGAGTTCCACAGCCGATTTTTCCATGTCCATAGAAAGCGCGAAGAACAGTCCGCCACTAATAGAGCAAAAAGCAAAAAAGACACCAAGCTCGATATCGTAATTACCCCACGGCCAATACAACCAACTGACCCAGGCCGGCACAGCCAACATGCTGCCGTAGATGAATAGCATTCCCAACAGTCGAATCAATTTCTGATAATTGTTTTGATGGACGTGGGAATTCCAAAACTCATCAATATTGTAGATAGACCAGGCTTCGACCGCCGGTGCCACAAAAATTTCGGTCATTGCCGGATGAAGCAGCAGCCGTTGCACCCAAGCCGGCAACCACGGCACCAACTTAATCACACCTTCAAAAAACCGTTGTCCGGTTTTATACGTTTCCGGCAGACACAGCGATCGTGAAATAAAATTGACGGCTTCCCCGCCAGTTTTTGGTTGAACAGCTGGTTGGACCATACTCGATGGCGGTGGATATCGACGGGCGAAGTACCAATCGATAACTTTTCTCCCCACAATTATGCAAAGAGCAAGGGTTCCCAAAACCAGCGTGAGAAAAATGGCCTTACCTAATGGATAGGCACTTTTCCAAATCTTGATGACGGCTCTTCTTCGGTCAGATTTCAGTTCTACAAATATCCGCGCCAAAACAAAAACAGCCAACCAGCCCATCCAGGTGTTGATCCCGCCGAAATTCGATTGAGTTGCTGATTCTTCCCGTAATTTTTCCGACAATTTTTCGATTTTCTGAAAAATTGCATGCCAAACGCCAACAACCACAATCAATGCCGATAATAAAAACATTGAAATTTTAATTTTCACGTACCCAAGCACACAGACAAGATTAAACAACGCGTGCATCAATATCGGCAGCTTGATAGATCCGGAAAAATCCAAAACAAGGCTAAATGATACCCCCAAGATGAAGGCACCCATATATTGAACCAGAACGAATTGATATGTCTGCCAATGATGCAATGCAAAAAAGACTGAACTGATGAAAACTGCGGATAATCGTCCCACAAGCTTTTTTAAGTCTGTATAGACAATCTTTCTCCAAAAAAATTCTTCCATAATAGGAGCAAGAATGACCGCTGAAAGTTGGAAAAAAATCTTTGAATCAAAGAATAATACATGAACCACTGAATACGAGACAGCCAATATCACGAATAACCTAACATCTTGATCTCTTGACACGCGTTGTTGTAACGCCTTCCAACTTTGCTTGATACCTTTACCATAGAAGATGAAAAATAACGAGCAACCTAATAATGCGATATCTCCCCAAGTCATAAAGAGTACAATCGCTACCGCGCCGATAAAACCAAACGGGCTGGTAAGATCAATAAAATGTGAATTGGGTGAAGCAGGTTTTAGCTCTCCTTTTTCTTCTACCGATTGCAGATAGGGGAACAAAAACTTATCTAGGCGATTGATCTCGACACCTTCTGCAATAACAGAAGGCATGTAAAAAATGCGGCCAAATCTGGCATAGCTGTGCAGCCCCGTTGGAAGGTCTCCCATCCATTCAAAATTTTCCACACTCAAAAGAACCATGAATTGAATCTCGCTGCCGTATTGTAGATCAACGTGTGTGACGCAGTTCCTATCCAAATAGAATTCGACCCAATATTTTTCGTCTCGGAGTCCTATGTCAACAATATACTCATGCCATTCATCATAAGTGACCGCAAACGGCACAACACTCATGGGATAGAGATGAACAGTGAAAAGACCCTGAGCCTGATTTTCATTCAATTGCCGTGATTGTCTGGCAGGCCATTGGCCAAAACCCATTTCCATATCAATTTCATGATAGATTCCGCTTTTATCTTCGGTATAAAAAAACATGGCGGTACTCACCTGAGGCCCCTCTTGAACCATTTTCCCTTGATGTAATCGCGTCACTGTTTTCGGCTGTGGAATAAAGGTGTTAAAAATATATCGTCCGGGACCAGCCCGGTAATCGCGTTTCATATCCACAGGATCCGCAAGAATGACTTTAACCCGATCACGGACTTCCCATCTTTGTTTAGGATCCCTCATCTTCTCAACCAATGTGCTCAATTTAACCGGTCGTGTTGTGATAATAAGATTGTGGTCCTCGTCTGGATAAATCAGCTCCTGAGCGGGGCCAACACCGGCAGGTGGAGACTCAATTCTCCATCCGGATAAACTTCCTAGATTCCAAAGGATACAGCCATTGTCATATCTTCTGACACCAGAAAGAACGTTGTCCTCTAATGCCTTCTGGGCTTGAGCGACATCGTGATTCCATACATAAGCAATTTCACAAAATTCCGCTGTTCCGGTTCGATCAAACAAAAATGATAATTTCATACTGGCCAATTGCTCATCGAGAAAACCGAAAATGTGAATAGGTATAAAAAATGTGTCCTGATCCGCTCTTAGAATTCGAGGATCATCAAAATAAATGTCCTGACTCTTATTCGCTATCGTTTTGCCCACTGTAGATTCAAGCCTGACTTTCAATAGCTCACCGCCCCTGAGCATGACCCTGACTTTAATGGCGTTAAAGGCCCGGATATCCACTCTATCAGGGAATAGTGTGATCCCCGCGTATTGATAACCGCCATTGTTGACGTTAAAATCAACTTTGAGCGAATCATTGTTCATCGTTGGTTTTTGCACATTAATGAAAGTATCCGTTGGGTTTAACCAGCCCATCTCGGCGTCGCTGAAGGCTTTGATACGGGTAGGATCTGATTTCAGCAGATCAACCGGTTGATTCTGGGGCGTGGCAATTGCAGATTGCGCGGGTTGATCATTCTGATTCTCTGCTTTTAACATATCGGGTCTGCCCCAAAATAACACCATCAAAACAATGATGAAAAATAGTGGCAAGCTATAACTCGATTCCAAGGGAGTTGTTCCTAACAATCGGTTAGTATCTTTGATTAAAGATTCTTTCTCTGGATCACTGATCAATTCATAGTCGCGCAGAGACAAGATCGATGAGTGATAAAGTATTTTTCGCAATTCGTCATCGCGGAAAAAGTCTGCCAATTGCGGTGTTTCGCGGACCTTCACCGCCTCTAAAATCACAAGCAACTGGTCATACCATCTATCTAGGACTTTTAAATAAGTTGCAGGTTGCTTCCCGGCAACAAAAATCTTGAAATCAACCAGGTCTTTAATATATTCATCGAGGATCTGCAACATGGAAGGGCCGTCGAGCTTAGGGATTTCGATCGGTTGCTCACTCTCGCTCAATGAAGCCGCTCTTTGCTCAAGGTAGCTTGAGCGAACGACCCGTTCTAAACTCAACATCTCAAGCAGTTTTCGACGGAGAGCATCTGAAAAGCATTTGTGACGACCCTTTTGTTCAGTGGACCTATATTGCGCGTCAAATTGTTTTGCCGTTGTGAAAATATTGACCCGCAGGTCGTGGGCCTTTCCTTCTTTCCCGTCAACAAACACCGTCGTGCCATCGACCGCGATCAATTTTGTTACTGGCAATCCTTTTAGATAATTGATGATGATCGTGCGCTCTAAACCATCCGGGGTCTGTGTCCAAATGCTGTTGATCGCCGGTTCAAAATAATTGATCTGTAGAGGAATTCCCTTAAACGCGACCGCGAATTTTATCGCCCATGCTGACAACCCGAGGAGTTCATCTAAATATTGCTCTCCGGTCAAAATGAGGTTGATCGTTTCCGCGCATCCGAAAACTTGCTCTAAAATGCTGACAATTTCCGGATTCTCACGAGTCAGATAAGAGTGGAATTGAATCCTGTGAACTGCGCCATGAAAATCATGCAATCGATCATAGAGGCATTGGGCATAGTGTTGGGTTTGCTGTGTCGCCTTTGTTTGATTAGGACCCGTTGATCGAATCACATTGATCAGAATGGTGGGATGAACAAAATGATGTATGGAAATTCCGACAACAAAGATGCCGGCCGTGAATAATAAACCGGTCAGCGTGGACATTCCGCTTGAATTGACTAACGAACTTTTTCCTTTTGACAAAGGCGGGGAATGGGTCCTTGAAGCTAACTCATCCAACCGCCATTGGGGCATTTTCGGACCCTGCCTATTTTTCTTAATATGCTCCCATATCCCATAAACAAAAAAGATGATGAAGACCGATATCACACCGGTGAACATTTGATCAGCAATACCGATCGTGACATGCGGCAGAACAGGCAACCACCAACTGTACGTCAACGGCCAGAACCAACTGAAAAACCCGATCATCAACGTAAAAAAGATGCCGACCTTGGCCCGATCAAAATCTTGCTTGATCCTTGGGTTGTAATTCCCCGCTTTCCTTAAATTCAAAAGCTGACCAAGGATTTCTCCTACGGTGGCGAAGATGATAAAATTTAACAAAATCTGGAAATTGATGATTTGACCAAAGACTGTGCCAGAAAGGAACGGCAGCCACTGCGAAATCGGTGTTTTCGGAACATACTGCAACCCTATCAAAATCAACGTGGTCACGGTAGCAACCGCAAAAAACCATTTCAACGGCACGATCCGTCGTAATTCTTTGAACTGTTCTTTCCATGTTCTTATCTGTTGAGGATTTTCTAAATGAAAACCAAAATACAGGACGCAGAAATAAGCAATCCCTCCGACAGCCAAAGTCGCAAGCCCTATATGCGATGGGAAGTAAAACAAATTGAAGGCTAAAACTAAGGGTAAGGTCCAACGCGCCCACGTCGAGACCGAGAAAGATTGGTCTGCGGTTTGTTGATTGGCAAGGAAGAGGACGACAACAACAGCTACCGGTTGGAAAGCGCCAATGATCATCGTTTGACTGCTGAATGATATGGGCAGAGAGAAAACAACCGCCATAATCGGCACCCAGAAGTATAAAGCAAACCGCAACGCTTGGATCATCGACGGTAATTTCTTGTTCAAGATCGCGCGGACGGGCAGAAGATAAATGAGACCCGCTCCAAGAGCGATGATTGCTAGACCGACCATTGTTCCCCCAACGCCGTTGAAATTATTTGAAGCAAGCAGTTGCGACTCCGTAGGTAATCGCTGGGCGGTCGGATCAAAACCAACATCTGGTGCCCTTGCCCGATGCGCCTTAAACATCAATACCGTCAAAATAAACGGTACCACAAAACTCAACAACAGCAGGTCGGCTGAGATAAACTGGGATATTTCGGGAAAAAAGTCACTGTCCCCATTTCTTTTTACTGTAAAAGTTGACTTTTCAACTTGACGACTTAAAGAATAAACGGATGATAACGGGTGATCGACGGTAAATCCGGCAGCGGGGTAAACGAAAACGGTATCCATTTTTCCCTGTGAGAAAACTGGCTCTAAAACAACATCCTGATTGCTTAGATCCTCTAACCCTCCGATCTCAAATCTTCGATATCCAGCCGCACCAAATACCATCCGCCCCCTTTCATCGACCTCACGCCAAAGATACTGACCCTTTAAGAAACGCCCTGGATTCCAAAGCCACATTGCAAAATCCCGATCCGATATAACGATAAACGGTCTTCTTGACAAAGATCCTGCGGCATCTCTGGGATTCCCCTGACAAATTTCTCTCAGCTTCTCTTCGAGACGCCCCTTAACAACACTATGCCGATCGGCTGTCTTTCCGGTCATATGTATTTCTCTAACACCCAACTTATTGCTGAAATCGACCAAATATGGAATAAACGGCGTATATTCCGGGTTGAACCAATACCTGGTATGGCATCGTCTATGCGCGCTACTTTGGCATACTCCCAAACGATGAAACGCTGAAAGAGTCGCCAGGAAGGTCTGATGCGACAATGAATCAGCTAAATTGGAAACCCTTTTTATCTCACCAATTCTTGAGGGATACCGCAGGACAACCATGGCCAACAAAATTTTAGTTGCGCTGGGCATTTTAACCTCTGGCCGCAAGAGATTTACTAGTTCCGCTTCCGTGTAATCCTTATTCGAAAAATCCAAACCACCGGAACGGTCTGGTTTCTTTTTGGGAAATTTTAGATTTACCTTGCGCAAAGCCAAAATACTGCTTTGCGCGTAAGTATTTTGAATGGCATACTGTCGTAATTTTAAGATTGCTTTACTCCGCATTGAAGGAACATTAGCTCTTTTTATTGTTATATGACACTCAACCGATACATAGTCCGCGATCTTCCCATCATGGGCCGCCTTTAAAAAATTAACTCCATAAGTGACGCCTAATATCAATCGCTCTTGTTGATTAAAAATATTTGTTGGTTCATCATCACTGAGTAAAGAATACAAAACCTCTTGGGGAATCCCGGGGTCGCCGCCAATATCGGCTTGCAGGACCTGTAGCCCAGAACGTCCGTTAACCAATTTTTTTACTGCTTCTCGACGTAATTGGTAGATACACCTTGGGGTGAATTCCGTATCCTCGATATGGGCCAGATCGCCCTTTTTCATTTGCCTTGCTAACTTGGCAAAATATCTTGCCTTCGGCCGCTGGGATTGAACGAAAAACTGTAAAACAGCCCGCTCCGTCGGATAAAGATACGGCCAAGCCGCTAAGATATTAATCACTGGAATTTTAAATCTTGCGGCAATTTTCCCCATATCCTCCAGAGAAAGGGGGTTTTCCTTCTGCACCATCTTTAATTCTTCCAACGGTAGAATCAGCGCGGCTCGCAACTCTTCCGAGCTTGGTAATGATGATAAATTCCCTTTGACCTTTAAGGCCAGGCGCACAGCCCTTCGCAATCGACTGATTTGTAATATATAAACCGTTGCAAAATCTGTCCGAGAAAAGGCCCTTGGTTTAAAAGAACGTATATGGTCCTCTATCTCGAGAAGCGATGCCGGTCTCAAATATCCAATTCCAAACTTGGCGCAACAAAGCGAATGTTCCCATGTCCCAAGTGTCTTTCTCATTAACACCGAAAATTCCTCATCATTCAAATCTTGGGCTTTAACGATCTCCTTAAGATTCCGCAACCCGGATCTCCCTTCCCTTAAAATGGCCCTAACGTTTTCTCTGACTCGCCAAACGCTCCATTTCCTATAAGGTTGCTTGGTCTTCTTCGATACCATCCCGTTTTTCCGCATCAATAAAACCAACTCATCTAAAGTTTTTTGCTGGGGATAATAAGATTGATAAATGATCCATCGCTCAAGTGGCCAAAGTGTAGGCCAGGCATCCAAAAATGATTTAGCGGTGATTCCCATCTGTTGCGCGATCTGACCAAGAATATCGTGATTGGGATTAGTGGTCTGATCCAGTTCTGAGATAGCCACAAATTCTGAACTCTGAGGAAACGCGGCCGGTTGTGCCACAGAACCAGGCTCGCAAGATTTGTTTTCGGTCAACCTAACCCGAATAATACCTAACGCCAGACTGAGACGTTCATTTGCAATACTACAGGAAATACCAAGACGTCTTGCTACCTCTGTTCTAGATACCGGCCCGGTTTTTAATTTTAATTGACGATAATAACACTCATAAAAGACCTGATATTCATTTGGGTATAACCATGTTTGCACAGTCTTAAAGAACCCATCGACATCACCGATAAACCCCGACGACAACTGGAAATCCTGGTGTAAAAGGTCTTCCCAAGATTGCAGTTCTTCTTCGGAAGCAAGCGGTGAAAACGGCTCAATACGATCTGTTTGAGCGTAATTCTGAAGCTGTGAGATATCGGTCATAGACCAGTCGGGAAGGCAGGTGGCTATCTCATCAGCATCAGCAGAAAAATCAATACCGGCAACCTGACAATCCTTCTTTAATTGTCTAATACGATCCCTCGTATACGGGGATAAAGGAACGACGGGTTTCTGATACTGAATATAATCTAAGACTGAGAACTTCACCCACGCGTGCGCATAACGATAAAACCTCCATCCAAGACTCGGGTCAGATTTTGTGGCTGCCTTTATGATCGCCAGATTCCCAACACTTATTTCATCCATATCAGTGGTATTCAAAATTTTAATAACCGTCCTGGCATTGGCAAGAAAGAAATCGTCAGCGGCCTGCTGATCGTTCAGACGAATAAGGATGCGCAGCTTAATTTCGCCCAATCGCGTTAATGATTTATAAGATTGAATCGTGCGCCAATAGGCATCAAAAGTAGGATCATGTCCCAACAGATGTTGGGGCGACTTGATCCAATGATCGGTCTCATACATCATATCCTGAGGAAGGGTTGCTAAAAATCTTTGCCCAATTTTTATAACCGCCTGCTTTTCCGGCCCTTCGTATTTATAGAATCTTGCCAGTGGCTGAGTTAAGGACAGCCAGACAAAATATTCATCCCTGTCAAAATGTTCGCATGCTGGATCACTCTGATATTGTGTACGGTACTGCTCAACATAAGCATTAAAGTGATCCACCTGCCTGCTCTTTTCTTGCTCGGTGGTGACCTTCAATCCAGCAACATCATTTGCTCTCAAAAGATCGAGAAAATGATCCGACAAAATCCCCGGATTAAGAATGACAATAAACGCCATGGTCTGCGGGTCAAACGACTCCAATACTTTTAACCAAGCTGTTGTTCCTTTTGCTGAAGCGTTCGATCTTTCGTACTGCAAGAACAGCTCTTTTAAAGCTGCCCCCCACGCGCTCTGATCAGCATTTGGGCCAACGGCCATCGACCTCTGGGCCAAGAGGGTTAGCTGTTTTGTTTGCTCCTCGGACAATTCAGCAAAAGCAGGCGCTGTCCCTGTTTTTTCTACTTTCTTCATTTCCGCCGCCGGCTTTGCTTCTGCCGTACCAAGTATGCACAACCGATTCTCGGCCGGCACGGATTGGTTGTAAAACAAATGCATTGAAGTGTGCATGAGAAGATAACTCAAAATTGCGGCGCCAGGCATTGGAAATAAGGTGTAGCCTAATGCCTGTGAATGCCATAAAAATACATATACGTAGGCTATATTCAGGTTGATTAAAAATACATTAAACGCCGTGATGAAATTTTGTTTTTTCTCTAAAAATACATTAAACAACGTGATGAAACTTTGATGTTTCTCTTCATCATCAGAATCTTTTTCTTTAAAAAATAAAGACGCCACTAGAACATGAATCAATGCATAAATCAAACTGTCCGTGACGATCTCTTCCACACTCATCGTTGATAATTGTGCTACGACTATGTCAAAAAGTCTTGAAGAAGAAAGATTAGCCATTCCAACAAAAAGCCAAAAAATAAAAAAGAAAAATATCGAATTATTATGAATCCAAACAAGATGATCACCAACGGCTCGGCCATTCCTTAGATGAATCCGTTGAAAATACATGCTTAACAATGATCCGACGATGTAGAATATGACTGCCATCGTGGAAATTTGAAATGGCAGGGGTAAACCAATAGATTCTAACGCAGAACTGATGGAGTATGTGATCAACCCCGTCAAAAAGACGAATGCCGCGCTCTCCCAAACCGGGGCGATCCAGCGCTCGTAAAATTCACCCCATTTCCCCCGGCCCCGGAAAAGGCTCAAGCGGGATCTAGGAATTTCTGGCTCGCTGTCATTGCGAGTCCCGGAGGGGCGAAGCAATCTTAAACGATCGGATTGCTTCGTCGCTTTGCTCCTCGCAATGACAGAAGATAGATAAACAAAAGCCGCCAATAACACGACGAGACCCATACCCAAAAGCGAATGATCACTGGAAGAGGATGTTCCCTTGTTCGTTTTACCATTCTCATTCCTCAAACCATTTGGAACTTTTGATTTAACAGTTTTGATCATGCCGCGCAGAACGCGGTCATAAGTAAAATATTTCCAGGCCCAATGGCTGAAAACCGCCAGTTTATTTCGGTATCCGGCAAGATACCAAAGATGCACCACCAACCAAATGACCCAGGCCGCGAATCCATGGACTTTACCCAAACGTGAATCCACAACCGCGTTGCTGCGTCCAATGGCGGCCATGGTGCCGCGATCACTATAGTGGAACGGTTTGGCATTTTCCGTCGATGACAGGGTCTGATTATTCTCGGGCAGGGCTTTATCTTTATCCTTCAAGAACAGAATCAAATTTTTTGCTAAATTTTCCGCCTGCTGAATGGCAACCGGCGCCAGTGAGTCATGTCCGTTGGGAAATTCAGAAGTGACCATACAGGCAATGTCACCTAGGGCGAAAATATTTTTATGGCCTAACACCCTATTGAAAAGATCAACGTTGATGCGGTCGCCCTGGCATATGACAGCGAATTCATCAAGTCCGGGGACCAGCTTGCCAGTCACTCCCGCGGCCCAGATAACAATCTCACTGGGAATTCTCCTCCCGTCTTTTAAGGACAAAACTTTTCCATCATAAGCGCTGACGCGTGAATCAAACCACAACTGAACCCCAAGGTGTCTTAAAATTTTCTCAGCATGTTCCGAAGCTTGTGGGGACATGCCATTTAACAGCTTGCCCCGCCCATGAATGATATGGATTTTCACGCGCTCAAGATCCATCTTCGGATAATCGTGAGGGAATACGTGCCTTCGCAATTCAGCCAAGGCACCGGCCATCTCGACCCCGGTTGATCCGCCGCCGATGATGACAACATTCAAATCCGCGTCATGTTTCCCTTCATCGAATCGTCGCAGACTTGCTAAGATACGGTTGCGGATTTCTACGGCCTCCGTTGTCGATTTCATGGAGCGTGGTTCTTCCTGCAACCCTTCAATCTTTGAATAGTTGGTCCGCGTTCCGGTGGCGATCACCAAATGATCATAGGCAACGTCGCCGACGTTTGTTTTGATTTTATTCTCCTGCGGCAGGACTTGAGTGACCTCTGCTCGGCGAAAACTAAAATTCCTTTGTCCCTGAAACATTTTCTCAAACGGATAAATGATGGAACGATGGTCCAAACCAGCCGAGGCCACCTGATATAAAAGCGGCTGAAAGGTAAAGAAGTCGTTTGAATCGACGAGAATAATCTCGCAATCAAGACCGGCCAGGCCCTTTATCAAATTCATCCCCGCGAACCCGCCGCCGACCACCACAATCCGCGGTTTCGAGTTGGAGACAACACGTGCTTTCTCATTTTTCCGTTGCTTCAAGAAATACAAAACAAAACTGAATACAAAAAACAAGACCACGCCAAAGCCGAGAAGGAATAAGTGTGAATTATAAAACGCTGCTGGCGTTGCGTGATGGGCTGCAGGTTTGATCAAAGACGACAAATTCTTTCGGCTGGTTAAATTCAGAATATGCAGCTCAGTCATGTAATCTTGAGCACATGCGAGATCCCAATGTGAACCCCTCCTTATCCACGGCAATCTGATGTATGGTTTCATACCATCTCTCATTGAAAAAAGCGCATTCCCTTGCCGTTCAATCTGAATACCCGCTTTCTTCGATAAATAATTCTCCAATGAACTGATTCCGTTCAAGCCGAAAAATAGAATCTTTCCGCCGTCAATGCTGGTCACCCGGACCACTTCTTCCCACATTTCATTTTCCCAGGAATCCTGATAACATTTTTCATCCATGACACCTTCCAGAAGCCAAACAGCGTCGAAATGGCGATCATGATAAGGAATACCACGATTAGGAACTCCCTGGATCGGACAGCGGCAATCGCGCATATGCAGTCTGATATTATTGACCGGCAGCGCGCCTGGCTTGCTAAGCTCCGTAATAGCTTCGCGCAAATTATAGGGATTGGCGTCAATCCCCACAAACTGCGTTTGCGGATGACGTTTGGCCAAATCGATGATGACCCCAGCTTTGCCGCAACCCACATCAAGTATCTGCATTCCCGGCTTGATTTTGATATTGGCCTCTATTGACGCGGCCTTCTCCTTCCGAGTGACCGGCCCTTCCCATATGTAGCCGAAAAACAATCCGTCGACTTCCCAGTTTTGGGTCATTTGATCAATTTCTTGATCCAGCCTTTTAAACAATTCCGGAAGGGCGACATCAAAACCCATAAGGACCATATACTGCCAAATGAATAACTTTTCATGAGGACTAAACAGGGACAGATCATCTCCCCCGCAGTAGCGATCATAAAACCGTTTCGCCCGCGTGAGATCCGCGGCTGAATAAACACCCAAATCTAATAATGGTTTTTCTCTTTGTTCAAATTCCGGTTGAAAAAGCAAGAAACCGGTCGCGATAATGGCTTTATCGAATGCCTGCTTCATCACTTGGCTGACACCAAATCTGGAATAATGCTGGGCGAAATATCGATCAACGAAATAATGGACAAAATCATCTTGGCTGGGATAACACACATGCAGAATTTCTTCTATCAAGACCATCTGAACAATGATCGACGGTGGAGCACGGGTCTGTATCGCCCAATGCAGCCTGATCTCCTCACCTTCAACGGCCCCCAATGGCCTTTGCTTATTGGTCAATCGCAAATTGATCCTGGAATCATTTTGTAACATCCACATCTTTTCCAACCGCGGTTCTTTGGCCAGTCGCGCCAAATGCTCCGCAAGCTCGTCGGCGTTTTGTTCAAGGAAAGATCGAACAACCTGCTGATCGACGTTCGCCGCGTCTAACCGGAAGCCGGAACGCATCGTGACCGTCCCCTGCCAATCATCCATATTTTCCACGTAGCGGCCGGCAAACCCAAGAACATCAAGACGGGAAGACGAACGCTGTGACCTCAGTCTCATCGCAGCCGTGGTCATTGCGAGGAGCACTTTTTGCGCCGAAGCAATCTTAATCAAAAAAGATCGCTTCGCTTCACTTCGTTGCGCTCGCAATGACCCAGATGACCTATAAGAATTGATCTGACGGTACACTAAGCCCAAAATAACCAGCAGACCGATACCTATCCCATAGCCTATGGGTAATGTTAGCGAGAAATCGCTGCTGTCAATTTCTTGCTTGTCGCGCGCTCCATTAAATTCGCAAGAACGGATTAAGGGATATGGGAACCCAAATCGCTCAGCTACACTATAAATGGCATCTCCATAAGGCTGCGGCCTTTCAACCTCTTCAAAAATGTGCGTTGGCTGACCGTCTTGATCAAAATTTGTCTGCATAAAGATAACCCGATCTCTTCCCGCATCTTCTTTTAGCGCATTAAGCTCGTCGACAGCATGGATCGCTGAAATGACCACCGCGCCCTTGCGGCCCATTTCTTTTATTGCCGCAAGATAATACGGCAAAAATTGTTGAGGATCGAGCCCGCGCAAAAGTTCATCGATCACAACCGCAACACCAGGCTTTGAAACAGCCATGGCAAAACCTAAAGCCTGAAAAAATCTATTTTGCGCACGCGACCCTTTATGCCCTTGATACAATGGTTCCTGAGTCAACAGGACAATGTGTTCAAATGGACGCCCCGCAACCTTACCCGCCGATGCACTGAACTTTGTTCGGGCGGCCATCATAGCACTCAGCAAAGCCTTTAAAAGCACGGTCTTACCACTGCCATTGGGCCCTAAAAGCATCATGATTTGTCCTTGGCGTAAGTTGATATCATTTCTCACCGTACCCTTACCGAGAAACGGATGGTAAATTCCCTCAAAATCCAATTCAAATATTCCTTCATCAGTGCCGTCGGGTAGAACTTCTTTCTGCAGATGTTGATGAACCGCGGCAAGAAAAACCGTTTTCAAAAAGATGATCTGCCTTTTGATATCCCAGCAACAACCCCGATGGTCGTCAGTATCTCGATCTCCGTTCTCTAAATTATTTGGTTCCATCAATTGTACGGAGGTCAATAGTTGATTCGCTATACGATGAAATAACCCTTTAACCTGCTCATTTTTTAACGGTATTGCTTTAAGCAATGCTGCCAGTTGTTGAATGGCTGTTTTCATTTCTTGGGGATCTACTGATAAATTTTCCTCCTCACGATCAAAAGACATCCTGTACCGCATTTGTTCTTTCCTACTCGATGGCAAATTTTCTACATAACAGACCAGGTCTTTTTCAACTGCGCCCAACTTTCTACCTACAGGTAAAATTTCTTCTAAAGACAGCTCTTGCAGAGATTGTAAAATCGCTAATCGCTCCTCATCCATGGGCTTGCCTCTCCTCACTCGAGAAGGATTGTAGACATGCGCATTAATAAAATGGTTGCGGGGTTTATTTTTCGGTAATAGAGTTCCTTGGTTGGGACACCAAGATTTCAGTTGATTAGATTTCGGGATTATTCCAAAACGCGGCCATTGTTCCATAGACCAGTCCAGAATTCTTAATGCTGGCACAAAAATACGTATTCGCAAAGAATCACTCCAGGCGGCGGCCGAAACAGTGACCAACGGCTTGATCTCTGAACAACGGGGTTTCGAAGGGGATTCATTGGCTAAGTGGCTATTTCTTATCGTCGCATTGTCTAGCCCAGCATTACCAAAGGAGCTTTGTAAGACATCTGCCGGCCAACCATATCGGGTAGCCATAACCCAATGATCAACTTCTTGAAAACTATTTTTCTGTGGTGGTAAAGCAACGCGGCCGTTCTGATAGCTGAAAACGAGAGTGCCCTCACTCCTGGTATTCATCACGAACGCAAAACCTTCTTTGAGCCCTCCTTCAACAAATGTCGTCATTAATAACCGGGCATTCTCAATGGGCATGCGTCCGATAAACAGACTATCATCAAACATGATGAGCGGCGAATAACCCGTCTCCGTCTTCATCACTCTTGCTCGCTCAACTGTACTCCCGACCATTGAGATAACACTGGTTCCCCCGCTTAAACCATTGCTAATATCTGTAGAAATTTTTTCGGCATCCATGAAAAAAGGACAATAGAGACCCATGGTTAATTGCTTCACCGGCACAGGAAATCCAGCAAGGCTTAAACGCAAAACATCATTCAGCATCTGCATATCCTCACTGGTCAACTGGCCGCTATTCTGATCCGCAACAAAGACCCGCTGCTGCCTATTCTCGGGAAATAACACAATGGAAGATTTTCCTAATCTTCGCCCGGGGCTATTCATTCCTTTGATTTTTATGGTTGGGCTATCTGGTATGATGACTGGCATTGAGACATGCATCCCTGCGGGATTCCTGAATACCGGTCGGGAATCCCGGCAGACACGCTTAAGCGCAATGCCAAAGGAGACATAAATGTCCAAAAGCAAAATGAAATCATTTAGATTAACTTCAGAAACTGCTGATTGGACTGACCGTGATCGCAAAAACACCAATTTATTCAACTGCTTTCGAATGATCAAATCACTGGTCATGTTGAACACATCTAGAATCACCTTGGCCTGCTCATTTTCTTCCACGCTGACCGGTAGGCGGGATAAAATCTTTGTAAAACCAGGAAAAAGATCAAACCACTCATTCTGCTTTCCCTCAACCAAATCGAAAAAATGCCGCAGTCGCATCAAATGATTCCACGACATACGACTAAAGGCCTGAATGATGTCCTGGGTTTCCTGAATATCCCGCAAAGACGTCAGCGGAAAATGTAATCTTCTTGCCAGCAGGGCAAAAGACTCCCGAATTCGAAATGAATGCCTGTCATAATAGGGCGGTCCTTGCCGCGGATCGATCAGAAAGGCCAGTTCTCTGACATGTCGCATGTCCTCTTTAGCAATCTTTATTCGTGGTCTGCTCACCACAGACCGCGCTTCACTCTGACACAAAAATTTCATTTTGAATGCCCCTATCTGTGCCATCTGTTCTGGCGAAAAAAATTCCTTATCCTCGTCATCATCAATCCTTGTGTCTTTGATTTGCTGTTGTGCCATTTCTTCAAAGATTGTTCTAAATAGCAAATCAAGCAATTCTCTATGCCTATTGACTGCTTCCCTTTCATCAAGCGATCGTAACCAATCAAAGTTCCCATTCAGAAAAGAGATGTCAAGAGAGTCGGGTGCTATCCATTGGCGCAAACCGATATCAAAAATTTCGGTATGCTGTTCTGCCAGTTGCTTTGCAGTTGTTCCTTGAAAGAGCAGTTTGGTTTCCTCTTTAGCGACCCGATCCAGAAGATTCCCGAGTTCGCTGGGATTTCCCCTTTGCATAATTTGTCGCAATTCATCCTTCCACTTCGGCAGCATCGGGGGCGGGAAAGCAAATGCTGTGCCAATTTCCCCAGACAAAGATGATGTATAAGGCCGGAGAGGGCCGCGAACCAGACTCTCGGCATAGAGACGCCGATACATTTCACTACCAATGTAATCATTAGGCATGCCAACGCAATCGACAGAACAACCTTTCAATACATCACAATGATGATTGTTATAGACGTAAATATAGCGCCCGTTTATTTGGACAACCGCGATCAGTTCGCCGACGGGATAACTTTGATGCACTCGCGGGAAATCACCGTTGAGCGGGTAAACGTATATTTCCAGAAAAGCGTCCAATTGCTGATGATAATCTGTCTCAATAATACTTGCCCTGCTTGGAGCGGATGATCTCAATTGACCGTTATTAGCAATGAAAACCCTGGCATCGCCAATTAACAAGTCAGCTTGAGAATCTGTCCGCAATTCATTGATAAGCACTTCACGCATGGCCTGACCAATGCCAACTTTTTGCCAATTCGGATCGACACCTCGAATATACTCATAAGCCTGCTCAACGCCAAAATTGATATTCGCGTGCTTAAGCGTATTTGCTAACTCGGCCGCCCTCTCGTTGGGTCGAGAAATCAATCCACCGATGGTTTGACCGATCAATTCACCGCTTTCATCACGGCCGCAAATCAAATAGGTCTTTCTTGGATTATGGATTAAAAGGCTCATAAAATAATTTCCCCAATCCTCCCTCATTTCTTTGAAAGCGTTCTGACCGAGATGGGCCGATTCAGAAATCAATCTGTCAAAGGAAGTAATCGTATACCGCTCGCGTTTGACCGTAATCTTCCTTCCTTTGATATCTAAAATGATTTGGTATACTCCATTGATCACACGCGCGGCCAAAACAACGGAGGCCGCCGCGAGATTGACCGAATGCCGCGTCGCACTGGCATTCTGCTCGTCTGGCATTTTTCTTGGTTGGCTCGATTGGG
>JAHFFS010000118.1 GCA_023247815.1 Candidatus Omnitrophota bacterium | reverse complement strand
TCGATGATATTCAAACCAACCGGCAATCCCAACAAATCTCTCAATAATGGAATTGCGGCATTTCCTAAATCCGCAAGATCAGATAAGATGATGTCCCTCCATTCCTCCTGCTGCAGCAAAAAGGCGATAAATTCATTGACGTCTTCCGCCATAGAAATCAAATCAGCGACGACCGACTTTCTCAATGCCTCATTTTTCAGCAAAAAAATCAAATGCGGATAAGCGTTCTCTTTAAGAATCAACAGGCTCAATAAAACATCTTTTCGATACGTGCTGTTTTCCACCAAATTCTGAATAAAAGGAAACGATCTCTCACCATGCTTAACCAAATCAATAACGAAAAAATGACGATATACTCCGTCCTCGAACAAATATGGCAGAACCTTCCAGGCGGGTTTTCCAAGAGCAATCAAACCGGCAATGATTTTGCCGCGTAAAGCCGGATCAGAAACCGCCTGCTGTAAAACCACGTAAGGCGGTTGGTCATGCTCAAGAATGTCTTTAAGGACATCCCCTCCCACACTTTCCAAACCAAGCAGATGAAGTAAACAAGGATAAGCTTTGCTGCCAAATTGCAGGATTTCCTGGACCGTCACTTTTCCGTTGCCATAAAGATGAGCTACCACGGAAAACGCGTTTGGCCCTAAGCTGAGCAGACCGGAAAGGATGTCATTTCCTAAAGGCGGCGCCTCCATCCATTGCGCGAAGTAAGAAAGCACCCTATCACTTTTTGCTGATAATAGGACACTCAAAACTGAAAGCCGAATACTATCTTCATCCAACAAATACGCCAGCCAAACATCATCGCGTTTATCAATGAAATAAAGAATGATCCTTTCCAACGCTTGGGAATCCTGGGCTGCCAAAACCAACGCTGGCTTTCCCATACGAGCCAATCTATGGATCGCATTTCTTTGGGTGCTCTCGGATTTTGACGTACCAACCAAATGTGCCAATTGGTTAATCGCTCCTCGCTGTTCCAACGCGTCAACAGCTAAATCTCTTATGGTTGAAAATTGCGATGTCGCGAGCCCTTCAAGCGCCTGCAACGATCCAGACGAATCATGGAGCAAAAGTCCGAAGCTAAGTTCCTGAAGCCAATAGTTGTTGCTCTGAATAACAGCAACAACTTTCGCTAGCTGTTCCGCAGAAAGAGAGATTGATTTAAAATGTTTTAAAAGAACCAGCGCCTGATAGCGAACCTTGAAATCACTGCTCGACAAATCCTTAACAAGGATTTCAATCGCATTTCCCTCACTCAACTTTTCCTGCCAATTCTTGACTTCTTTCAAAGCAGAATTGACAGAGGAAAATCGATTAGGGAATTGCTGTTTTATCAATGATAAGCCGACTTCGTCGTCCAGGTCAAACATAAGGACAGGCATTTCCACTAAGACCTTTCCCAAAGTCCCGAAATCCACCTCAAGGGTTTCTGGAAAATCAGTTGCTTTAATATCCTTTTGTGCAACCAAAAGTTTGATTGCGGTTGACCAACGGGCCAATTCGACTAAGCGAAGCTCTTCGGTCAATTCTTTCAGTTGCCGCCCCGAATCCAACATTCCTTTCGTGTTATCCACAGCCACCCACGATATGATCCTGACTGTGCTCAATAAATCAGCCACAGTCCAGCCATTAAGAGCTTTAAGAGCGTCCTTGACCATGAGATCATTAAAAACTTCCGAGACATCTTTTTGTATTGTTTGATTGCGCAAGCCTTCCATGATCGTCAAGGGCTCAGCATTTCCAGAAACCGGTGGCTGGTTGGTTAAATAGAGAATTTTTAACAATGCAAGATCAGGCGAGGAAAAACCCTGGGCAAATTCCAAAAGCCCATCGAGATTTTCAACTGTCTTGAAAAAATCCTTCTTCATCCCCTCAATCAATGGACGCAATTCATAAGGGTGCGTTAAGGCCGTTTTCAAAATCGCTTGAACGGCATCTTTTTTCGCTTGCGAGTCATTGTTCAAAAGCCAGATGATTTGATTGAGATCTTCCACTGCCATTTTTCTATTGAATTCGTCATCTTTGCCTAATTTCATCAGCTGCTTCCGGATTTCATCGTCGATATTTTTAATAGTACGCCCATTGATCCGGAAAACTTGTACCGCTTCGACCTTGGGCCCTTGATCGTCCGCAAGCTCATCCTGGGAAGGACTTCCCGAACTGATGTTCGGCTGCATTAAAATCCCGATAAGCCCCGCCGAAACCAAAGGCTTCAAGAACGGCTGCTTTAACCGCTCAAGCGCTCGGCTAAAAATGCCCACCGCACTTGCGCGAATCATATCACTCAACGAATAGCCTTGTTCATTCGGTGGATTGCTTCCTGCTGTCCTTTGCATCGCCCTGACCACCGCGACAAACCATTGCCCGACTTTCCCCTTCAGGCTTGATGGATTACTCGTCCGATCAAGAGAAAAATTCATTAATCTTTCAATTCCACCAGAAAAATATTTGCGAGGCACCTGGGTCTGTTGGGCAGGGTCAAATTCTTCTTTAACAAAATTGAAAACCCCTTTTTGATAGGCCTTGACATATTGTTCGTAAATTTGCCCTTTGATCTGCTTGTCTGCCAGGTCAACGCCTAAAATCTTGTTTCGATTGACATACGTTCGGGTGAGCACACTCGAGGTCAGCGTCTCGCGATACCACTTGGCAAGGATCAACGACTGAAAAATCTGGCGCAGTGGCGCGAAATTTTGCCCCTCATTGACTTCCTTTTCGATTTGCGGCAAAATAATTTCCCGCATCACCATCGTTGACAAATCGCTGAAATTTTTATGCCCGTCCGATTTCAAAGACTGCTGATTCCCGGCTGGCTTATTCTGATTTTTCTCTAAGGCAAGATAATCTTCATCCATCATCACCTTCAACCGGCTCTCCACGACAAAGACCGAATCGCCATTTTCAAAAACCGTTGCCTTATCCGGCAAAATCCATACCTTGTTAAAAGTGTTCACCGGAATATTGGTCGTGCCAAATCTTTCATACGCCTGCTGATAAACCTTTTGCCAAAAAACCTTTCCCAAATCACGTTCCGGGTATATTAAGGAAGCGGTGAACTGTTTCAAAATGTAGTCCTGGGCCAAAAAATCACGACCCATCTCGGTCTGTCCTAAGGCCGATGGGATCACCCGGGTCTTCTCGTAAGGCGAAAGGTTCACCCACAAGTCATCCTGTGGGATGGTCAAAGAGGTAAGAAAATATTTGATCAGCCGCTCACTCTCTGTTTGCAGGTCTTTTGGTTTCAATGGGCTGTTACCGCTGTCAATGATGAAATCAAACCGAAACGGGTCCTCGGGATGAACGCGCATTCCTTTGAGCATGGTGGGAACAAAAACCGGACTCTGCTGCAGCATGGAGCCTGGCTGCGGGAGATTCAGCGCAGTCAGACTCTGGGCGTAAACAGCGACGGGAGACATCAACTGATGAAAAATGAATGTTGCGACGAAAACAAAGGACAGGGACTTATGAACTCTCTTTAATGCTTTCATGACTACTACATCTTGCGTAAAAGGATGGATAAAATATGAAGGAAATACTAATGTCTAATCAAACCATTGTCAAGCGCCGTTTTAAAAAAAAGACCCCGTAGGTCCACCTACGGGGTGGACCTACGGGGTCGGTCAATAAAAATTATTTTAAATACAGCGTCGATTTCACGGTTACATGATTACCGATCGCTTTGTGATTGCATTCTTTCATCAAAATATACGGCCGATCACCGAAATTGAAATCAGAAATGAGCAGACTGATGGGCTCCTGGGTTTCGATCTTCCACGCATCATTATTTTTTGTAACGTTCAAAATTGCTGAAATCTTCTGCGACGTTCCATTAAGAATGACCTTACCCGTGGCCTCAAGTGAGTGAGCTTGGCCATCGTTAAACTCGGCCAAACTCTTACCCTGTCCGTCAAAGCTGTCGAAGACAACTTCCGCGGTCCCTAACTCTGGTTTCATGCTTTGAAAAAAAAGCTTCAAAATCCGATTGTTCCGTCCAGGCACTGCCGTATCCAATGAATTGATATCAATGAGCAAACGTATTTTTCCAAAACCCTTTTCGGTGTGCTGGACAACACCAAAATAATTACGAAAGTAACCCAGCACCTCCGCCGACTCATTTTTAATGGTTTTAAAGGATATCTCACCGAGATCTAAGCTGAAAGCCGCGTTTCCGGACAAAGGATCAATCGATTTTGTGATATCTTCCTTTTTGATTTGATAATAAGTCCTCGCGTCATTGGTGTCATCCATCAGATAATCCCCCGGCACATAACTAGGGTCGGCATTGATGTTGACGGGATCATTATAAAAATGTTCCGGAGTCGGGGTCTGGGCAAAAGCCATTGGGTAGACAGAAATGAGAAAAAAACTGCAAGCAAGTGTTCTCAAAAAACTCGATTTCATGTGCTCTCCTATTTTATGATAAGACTTCTTTTAATTTTCTTAAAAGCATATTCAGCATCTCGCTTCACCTTTCAATGTGAAAGCATGACAAAAAAATATTTCATTTAAAAATGCTGTTTGCGATCACTCCCCAAAATAGGATCTGCGGGACAGTGATCACCGGCAGTAAAATGGCTGTCCGACGGCCAATGTTCTGCCAAAGGATACCGATCTCCGTATAATCGGTCGCGACACCGGCCATCAAAAACACAAAACTGTTGCCCAGCGCCCCAGTCTGCCGAAAAATTTCAAAAGCCAGCGGTGCGGTCCCTTCCGAACAGACCTCAATGACCGTCGCGACTCCAAGGGTCACCAGCATCCCCAAAAAGGTTGGCCCCATATAGTGTTGAAAAATCCCCGACGGTACATAAGCCCCGGCCAGGCTGGCCAAGGCCAGCCCGATGAGCGTCCACCAAAGGATCATATCGGCCAAACCCAACGCTCCGCGAAAAATCCCCGCTAAATCATTTTTAACCTGCTCAGCGCTGAGATGATAATTTCTAAAACGTTTCTTGATATCTTTGCCTATTGAAAATGCCGCGTCATATTCCAAACTCTTTTTGTTCCTTTC
>JAHFFS010000117.1 GCA_023247815.1 Candidatus Omnitrophota bacterium | reverse complement strand
TCCTGGCAGGGGGGACGTTTCTTTTAAACAGCCTTAAACTGCTGAAGCGAAAAGGAACGAAAACCCCAGATCATGTGATCAGCCTGCGCAAAGTTCCAGAACTCAAAGGAGTTGAGCTCAAAGGAAATGCCCTCATTATCCGGGCGATGACCATTATTAACGAACTTTTTGATTCACCCTTATTAGACGATAATTTCGCGGTTTTAAAAACGGCTTGCAAAAATATCTCGACGAACCCGATCCGAAATATGGCAACCGTGGGGGGGAACTTGACCTGCCGCTACACCTGGACCGAATTGGGCGCGGTGATGATTGCTTTGGACGCGGACATGCATTTTGCCGGACCTAACGCTCAAACGGATGTTCTTAAGGCGGAAGAATTTTTTAAAAATTCCGCCAAGACAAACCATCTGCTGACGCACGTTGCTGTTGAACGCGACCGAACAGCGTCGATCGCTTACCGTCGGGTCAAGAAAACTCTTCATGTTGATGTTCCGTTGTTAGCGATTTGTATCAAAACCAATTTTAAAGCCAAGAAATTCACCAATACCCGAGTCGCGGTCAATAGTGGGGTGTCTTTTGCCCAGCGGGATTTCAAACTCGAAAATTTTTTGAATCAGTCTTCCTGCGCGCCGCAGATTGCCCAAGCCGCTCTTGACCATTTGGATTTAAATATTTATGATAAACGAAGTGATGATTACAAAAGTCATATGTTTCGAGTGAGCTTTAAAAATGCCATTGAGGAATTGGTTGCTCGTGAGTTGGGTGCGAAATAAGAGTAGGAAACTTTAAAAATGACAAAATTATTGATCAATAGCAAAATTTATGAGGTTGACCTGAAGGGGCATGAAACGCTCTTGGAAGTCCTGCGCGACAAACTGGGATTGACCGGAACGAAAACCGCATGTGAAGAGTCGGAGTGCGGGACCTGTACGGTCAATATCAATGGTAAGGCGGTTCTTTCTTGCATCACCTTGGCCAGCGACGTTGAGGGTGACGAAATCACATCCATCGAAGGTCTTGCCAAAGGCGATGAGCTTCATCCCGTTCAACAGGCTTTTTTAGAGTGCGGTGCTGTTCAGTGCGGATTTTGTATCCCCGGGCTCATCATGTCGGCAAAATGTCTTTTGGAAAGGAACCCGGAACCTTCTCAGGAAGAAATTGAATACGCGCTTGACGGCAATATTTGCCGCTGTGCCGGGTATCCAAAGATTTTTGAGGCGGTACGCCACGCCGGACGTGTTATCAAAGGCCGGCAAAATAAAAATGTTTACGTATCTGCGAGCGCAAACGATTTAAGGCATTGATATGAGCACACAAACAGCAAGAAATTATACCAATCCAGTCGGCCGCAGTGTCCCGCGCATCGACGGATTAGGGATGGTGACCGGACAGGCCAAATATGTTTTTGATATTTCGCTTGGTAATATGCTGATCGGTAAAATGATCCGAAGTCCGCATCCGCACGCCCGTATTTTGAGCATCGATACTTCAAAAGCGGAAGCACTTGCCGGTGTCCGCGCCGTGGTCACGGCCAAAGATACCTATCAAATCAAATTTGGGTCGAATGAATATTTTTTTCCACACACGGTTGACCAAATGGCCCTTGAATCAGATAAGGTGCGTTATATTGGTGATGAGATCGGCGCGGTTGCCGCTGTTGACGAGGAAACCGCAGAAGAAGCGCTGAAACTCATCGATATCAAATATGAAGTTTTGCCGCATGTCACCGATGTCTTAGAAGCCATGAAACCCGGGGCCCCGCAGATCCATGAATCAATGAACAATATCGGTGTCATCCTGCCGGTGAATTTTGGTAATCCCGATCGGGCGTTCAAAGAGTCCTTTCTTGTCCGCGAAGACCAGTTTTACGCCTCGGCCGCGGCCCACGCGCCGTTGGAACCGCATGTCTGCGTTGGTCAATGGGAGGCCTTTTCGAACAAGATCACCCTTTGGTCGTCGAGCCAGGCGCCGTTCAAATGCCGTGAGGCATTGGCCAAGACGCTGAAGATGGATTTGAATGATGTGCGGGTGATCAAGCTGGCCGTTGGGGGTGGATTTGGCAGCAAATTGGAGATGCTGCCCATGGATTTTTCCGCATGTCTTTTATCAAAAATGGCCGGTGGTTTACCGGTCAAAATAACGTATTCTCGCGAAGAAGAGTTCATGTGTTCCCGTCGCAAACATGGGATGCATTATAAAGTCAAATCCGGGGTGACTAAGGAGGGGATTTTAACAGCCATGACCGGTGAGGTCATCGCCGACGGGGGGGCTTATTGCAGTTATGGCCCGACGGTGTTAGCCGCGGCCATCATGCGGATTTTTATGGTTTATAAATTGCAGCATTTTCGCATGACCGGCTATCGGGTGTATACCAACACTCCGATCAGCGGGGCCATGCGCGGGTTTGGCGGCGTGCAGTCCGGTTTTGCCATTGAATCGCATATGGATCTTTTGGCGCATGATTTGAAACTCGACCCGGTCGAGTTCCGTTTGAAAAATATCACCACCCCGAACATGGTGACGGTGAATAAGATGATTTTGACCACCAATGGTTTGAAAGAATGCATTGATAAAGCGGCGGTAGCGTCTGGCTGGAAGCAGAAGCGTGGGAATCCCAACTATGGAAAGAATGGCAACATCCGTCGAGGAATCGGGATCGGAATTGCCGCGGATGTTATGGGGTCGAAAATGTACAAATCGCATGAATCAGCCGGATCGATTGTTAAAGTTGAAGAGGATGGTTCGGTTTATCTTTTTACCGGTGCCGCGGATACTGGCCAGGGCTCCAACACCGCCCTGTCCCAGATCGCCGCGCACTCCTTGGGTGTGGCGTATGAACGCATCAAATGCAAGTCTGGTGATACCGAAATCACGCCTTTTGATACCGGCAGTTTTGCCAGCCGCGTTACTTTTATCTCCGGAAACGCGACGTTAAGGGCCGCCAACGACGCTAAGGCGCAAATTTTAGAAATTGTCGCGGATAAAAATAAATGGGATGTCAGTAATCTCGACATCGTCGCGGAAAAAGTCATTAACGTAAAGACCAATGCCGAATTGATGAATTTTGATACGGCCTTAGAACTCTGTTATTCGTTTCACTATGGGCGGCAGATCATTGGCCGCGGCAGCTATAATCCGAAAACGACACCGATTGATTTTCGGACCGGTGAGGGGAATGTTTCCGGCAGTTATGGTTTTGAGGCGCAGATCGCCGAGGTGGAAGTCAATGTCGAGACGGGTGATGTCAAGGTCATCAAAATATGGGACGCCCATGACATTGGTAAAGCGATCAACCCGCAATCCGTGGAAGCGCAGATTGAAGGTTCTTTAGCCATGGGCATTGGCTATACCTTTTATGAGGACTTGCAGTTTAGAAATGGTCGTTTGGTTAATGGGAATTTCGCGAATTATCGTTTGCCCCGTTCCATCGGAGTCCCGGAAATGGAAACCATCATGGTGGAAACCAATGATCCAGAGGGGCCGTTTGGGGCCAAGGGGATGGGCGAAGCATCGTTATTACCAACATCAGCGGCGATCGCCAACGCCATCGAAGATGCCTGTGGTGTGCGGATCAAAGATCTCCCCATCACTCCGGCGAAGATCATCAAAGGGTTAAAGGAAAAGAATTCCGCGGAGCATGTCAATGGAGGGTAAAGTCATGAAAAATTGGATTTATGTTTTTTTTCTGAGTGTCATTTTTTCAACGGGGATTTCATTTTGTGCAACCGGGTGCAGTTTTAAAAAGGTTGACTCAGAAGAAATCACAATGAATTTTTATCCGCCGAAGAAATCCGCAAGTGAGGTCGCCTATCTTGAGCAAGTGCCTCAGCCGCATGAACTCATTGGTTACGTCACGGTGAATACGGAACGCAATCAGAAATTAACGGATATTTTAGAGCTTATGAAAAGGGAGGCGGCGATTTTGGGAGGAGACGCGGTCGTCAATATCCAAGTGAATTCAAGCGGCTTCTGGAAAAAACTTCCGCCCCAACAGCTTTTGGGCAACGCCTATCTTCGCGCCAATTACAAAGCCGACATCATCGCTTATCAGTAATGCGCTTTTCACCCTTAAGTAGGACGTTGTTCCCAGGCCTTTTGAAATTCTTCCTGGGTATTGAAGGTGAGGACCGTGCCGATATCATCCGTCGATAAAAACTCCGTTTTGTTTTGATGGGCATGAATGAAGGAATTGACACCAACGGATGTGTCAAGATTGAGTAGTTCAGGCAATAATTTTTTATGAAAGATCGGCGGGTGTCCGTTTCGATCTTTGTACTTGGGCACCAGGATCAAGGGTTTTGTTTTTGTAAAATGTTCGAGTAAAGAATTGATCGTAGCGGTTGTTATCCACGGGCAATCAACCGGCATCAGCAAAAATCCCTTTGCCTTTATTGAGGCCTGTTTTATCCCGGCCTTGAAAGACGAAGTTTGGCCGAGTTTATGATCTTTGTTATGGACAATTATTAGCTTTTTATGTTTTAATAGATGCGGTTCAATTTTTTCCTTTTGAGCGCCAAGCACGACAATGATTTCGTTGATTTGGCTGTTGACCAGGGTTTCTTGGATGTGTTGGACGACTGTTCTATTTTGTGCCGTTGCCAGGCCTTTGGGATAACCAAAGCGAGAGTTTTCTCCAGCGGCTAATAGGATGCAGGAAAACATGGATTCATTATATGGAAATGAAAAATCTTGTCAACCCTCGGGGAGGTAACGATTGATTGCGTTCATTTTCCTTTTGGTCATCTGTGGCACGGGTTTATTGGCCGTTGGTTGGCTGATCATTAGCGAAAAGCTGAATGAAAAGAAGATTTTGGTTGAGCCAATCAAGGATGCCGCTCAACTGAAACCGGCCGTGGAAGCGACAGATGTCTTAAAGCGTTTGGATTTAGAAGTTGAACAGAAGCAGGTCCAGGTTCCCCAGAAATCCCAACCCTTTTCTTTCAAGCTTCCTTTTTCTTTTTTAAAGAAACCCGCTGTTTTGAAAAACTCTCCTGCAGTTGAGCAAGTGTCCAAGGATAAAAAAAAGGGAGGAGCGTTTTTTAGCAGATTTTTTCAGTCTTTCGATTTGAAAAAACAAAAA
>JAHFFS010000116.1 GCA_023247815.1 Candidatus Omnitrophota bacterium | reverse complement strand
TCGATGAAGATCTTCCCATGATTGAGGAATCCAATCCGGTCCAGAGTTTTGGCGGCTTTTTAAGCTGTGATCTGAGTGCTGGCGGGATACGTTCTCGCTGCGCGGATTTCCTTCCGGCCCGGCGGGCCGTATGGCTCAATTTCGGTTTGGATGACCAGCGACAGGTTGAATTGGGCGGCCGGATCGTCTGGGTGACCAAGGCTCCCAACGCTGATTATTATCACATTGGAATCGAATTTGACCATTCCCCAGCCAATGCCCAGCGGATTTCAACCATCAATGAGTATGTGGCGGAACAGTCGGCTGGGAAAGAGGAAAAATGACAACGCAACGTCAAGCTGATCGAAGACAAGATACTCGGTTTTACGAAAGTATTCCTGTTAAAATCAGCAGTGAAGATTTTGATTTCGTCACTGAGACGATCAATTTGAGCCGCAGTGGAGTGTATTGTCGGATCGATAAATATGTCGAACCGATGACCAAACTCAAAATCCACCTGCTTTTGCCTTTCAAGCGCGATAACAAAATTGTTACAAAAAAAGTCTCGTTCCATGGGATCATTGTCCGGACCGAATCGGTCCCTGATAAAAATACATTCAACGTCGCCATTTATTTCAATGAAATCTCGAAGCGGGACGTTGAGATTGTCGCTGATTTTGTCAGCCAAGTGATGGAAAAAAAGGAAAATGGAATAAAATGAGGAGGAGAATTCAATGGACGCGATCGCGCAGCTCTCAACCGCCCAAAAATTGATCATTGTGGCGTTATACGCCTGGGTCTTTATCGTTTTTCCAGTTATGGTTTTGCGAAAGCTCAATTACCTGACCTCGCTTTTAGAGTCGAAAATGGACGATGAGCCTTCGGAGAAATAGGTCTCAACCATAGCTTATGCCAGCACCCATCAAAACGATTTATGAAGATGACATCGTTCAGGTCTTTGATAAGCCATCGGGAATGCTGGTGACCCCTTCGCCCAAAATGAAACAGCCGACTTTGACCGACGTTGTTAATAAAGGGCTTTCCAGCGACGAGGACTTTCGGCTTCACCCCTGCCATCGTCTGGATAAAGAGACTTCGGGGTTGATCATCTATGCCAAGGGCAAAAAGAACCAGCAGTTGATGATGCGGATGTTTCAAGAAAAAAAGATCAAGAAGACCTATGTGGCGATTGTTCGGGGAAAGTTAAAAAGGGACCAGGGAACCATCACGCAGCCGGTTTTGAGTATTAACGAACGCCAGGAAAAGCCGGCGGTCACAACCTATCGGGTTTTACGCAAACATAAAACTTTTTCATTCCTTGAGCTTCGTCCGTTGACAGGCCGTCAGCATCAGATCCGCATCCATCTTAAAGCGATTGGCCATCCGGTCTTGGGGGAAGAGGTTTACGCGTTTCGCAAAGATTTTGATATCAGGTTCCGGCGGTTGGCCCTGCACGCGCAAAAGCTGGAATGGAGAAATCCGGTCACAAGGGCGACGATCAAAATCGCGTCGATGCTTCCGGACGATATGAAAAATTTTTTAAATCAATACGGAATTTCTTTATCGTTGATATAATGAAATTCTTCGTTGTCCTGCTTGGTGCGGGACTCTTGATGTCAATTTAAGGAGGAAATCGTGGAAACATCAGCAACGGAAATCAAAGGCAAATCGTTAAAAGAGTTGTGTCAAATCTGTCACGCGGTCGCGGTTGAAAAGGGATTTTGGGACGAGAAGCGTAACATCGGCGAAGCGCTGATGCTCATTGTGACCGAATTGGCTGAGGCCATGGAGGCCCACCGTCATCAAGACGACGCCAATTTTAAAGAAGAGCTGGCAGATACCTTCATCCGTCTTTTAGATCTTTGCGGCGGGTTGAAGATCGATATCGAAGAAGAGATCGCCCAAAAATGCAAACGCAACAAAAAGCGACCATACAAACATGGAAAAATCTGTTAAGTCAATTTTCTTACAAAGCATAGCAGGTCTGATTTTGGCCTTCGTTCTCACAGGATGCTCGACGGTCTATGTACCGAATTATTTGAAAGACGAGCAGCCTTATAAGAAACGATTTTTCGTCGAGTATAACAAAACTTACGAGGCAACGGTCAATGCCCTCATCGATCTGGGCTGGAAAATCGAAGGAACAGCTGATCCAAAAGTTTACGAGCGCAATCCAGCCGATGATCTGAACGGCGAGCAGATTTTGATTTTCACCAAAGTTCGGATGACCCCGCTATTTTTAGGAACGCGTTATGGCCGACTGAACGCTTTCATCCGTTCCAATGAAAAAGTTTCGGAAGTGGAGATCCGTTATTTGACGATCAACGCCCTGCCGTTTCGAAATATCAGAGAATTTAAAAACGACAGTGCCGCCAACCGGATTTTAGGGCGGATCGAAGAGGAATTGGGTAAGTAAAGATAAATCTCAGGTCCCAAGTGGCAGGTCACAGGTAACTTGAGACTTGCAACTTGGGACTTTCATTTTCCATGGATCGTTTTGTTTTAAAGAGTCCTTTCCAGCCCGTCGCTGAACAGACCGGTGCCATCGATCAGCTGGTCGCCCGTATTCAAAAGGGCAAGCAGTCGCAGGTCTTGTTGGGGGTGACCGGAAGCGGTAAGACCTTCACCCTGGCCAACGTGATCGAGAAAATCAACCGTCCTACCCTGGTCATCTCACATAACAAAACTTTGGCCGCCCAGCTCTACAGCGAGTTCAAAGAATTTTTTCCGCAGAATGCCGTCGAGTATTTCGTTAGCTATTATGATTACTATCAGCCCGAGGCCTATATTCCGCAAACCGATGTTTATATTGAAAAGGACGCCTCGATCAATGACCGGCTGGACCGGCTGCGTCTTTCTTCGACCACGTCGCTGATGAGCCGCCGCGACGTCTTGATTGTGGCGAGTGTTTCTTGCATTTATAACCTCGGAGCTCCTGATGAATATCGGGAACGGCTTGTGACCTTGGAACGGGGCCAGCAAATCGACCGGGACGCGGTTTTGTTGCAATTGGTCGATATCCAATACGAGCGCAACGATTATGATTTTTCACGAGGGAAATTTCGGGTCAGGGGCGATGTCGTCGAGGTTTTTCCCGCTTACCGGCAAGACGCTTTGCGTGTGGTTTTTTTCGGTGATGAAATTGAAAAGATCGTTCAGATTGATCCGGTTACGGCTGAGGAAATTTCCAATCTAGAACGGGTCGCGGTTTATCCGGCCAAACATTTTTTGGTTTCACCACCCAGGGTTGAACAGGCCTTGAAGGAAATCACTGAAGAATTGGAGAAGCGTTTGCAGGAACTCAATCAGCAGGGGAAGCTCGTCGAAGCCCAGCGGCTCGCGTCCCGTACCCGTTACGATATGGAAATGCTCAAAGAAATCGGCTATTGCCACGGGATTGAAAATTATTCCCGCGCGCTTTCCGGCCGCCCGTCGGGAAGCCGGCCATTTTGTCTGCTGGATTATTTTCCGGAAGGGTTTTTGGTTTTGATTGATGAGTCGCACGTGACCATGCCGCAGCTGCGGGGCATGTACGAAGGCGATCGCCAACGCAAAGAGACCTTGGTCAATTATGGGTTTCGTTTGCCGTCCTGTTTGGACAACCGGCCGCTTAAGTTCGCAGAGTTGCTCACACTTTTTGGCCAGAGGGTTTTTGTCTCCGCGACGCCCGGGCCTTTCGAGTTGGAGGATGCCAAGGGAGCGTGTATTGAACAGATCATTCGCCCGACGGGCATTGTGGACCCGCCGATCATCGTGCGGCCAACTGCTGGCCAGATCGACGATCTTTTGCGGGAGATTGAAAAGCGGGCTAAGAAAAACGAGCGTGTTTTAATCACCACTTTGACGAAGCGGATGTCCGAGGACTTGACCGAATATCTGGAAGAGAAAGGTGTTGCCGTTAAATATTTGCATTCGGATATTGAGACCATTGATCGGGCCAAGATCCTTCAGGATCTGCGTAAGAAAAAATATGACTGTATCGTCGGGGTCAATCTGTTGCGGGAGGGATTGGATTTGCCGGAAGTTTCTTTGGTTGCCATTCTGGACGCTGATAAGCAAGGTTTTTTACGTTCGAAGACCTCTTTGATTCAGGTCGGTGGCCGGGCGGCCCGCAACATCAATGGCGAGGTGATCATGTATGCCGATTCCGTAAGCAAGGCCATGCAAGAGGCGATGGATGAGTGCGAGCGCCGAAGAAAGATCCAATTGGCTTTTAATCAGGAACATCACATCACACCGACGACGATCCAAAAAGGCATCCGGCTCGGGATCGAAGAATTCGCGCAAGAGGCGGCCAACGATTTGGTTTTGTCAACGGCTGGTCAGACCGAAGAGGAATTTGCATTTGCCAATATGATCGCGGATTTGGAACGGCAAATGGAGGCCGCGGCCAGAAATTTACAATTTGAACGCGCGGCGGGGATTCGTGATAAAATAGCGGAAATGAAAAGGATAGAAGAATTGAATCTGCGTTCCCAACAAAAAGAAAAGAAGAAAGCAGGGCGACCATGATTTTGGGTGTTGATATCGGCAATACCACAATTCATTTCGGCATCATTCAAAAGCAGCGGATTGGGTGGCAGTTGAGAATAGCCACTCAGCAAAAGCGCGGCGCGCTGCGTCGAGATCTTCAATCTTCGGTCCAGAAAATTACGCAACGATTTCCGGAGTTGCGGGAGGTTATCATTTGTAGTGTTGTTCCGCAAGCACTTGGTGAACTTGAAACGATATTAAGAGGAAAGCGGAAGTTGAAAGTCGCGGTGGTTGGCAAAGAGATCAAGGTTCCCTTGATCAACCGTTACGCGAAACCGCGGCAGGTTGGGCAGGACCGTTTGGTCGGTGCTTTTGCCGCTCAGCACGATTATGGCTGTCCGGTCATTGTTGTGGATTTGGGGACCGCGATCACGATTGATGTTGTCTCAAAACGGCAAGAATATTTAGGAGGGATCATTGTTCCTGGATTGCAGCTTTCGACTGATACGCTTTTTCAGAAGGCCGCGCTTTTACCAAAGGTCGCTATTAAAAAGCCAAAAGCTTTAATCGGGAAGGATACCGAGGGCAGTATCTTGAGCGGGATTTTTTTTGGTTATGGTGAGATGATCAAGGGA
>JAHFFS010000115.1 GCA_023247815.1 Candidatus Omnitrophota bacterium | reverse complement strand
ATTGACATACATGGCTTTGATGTCTTTCAATTCTTCGATTTTTTTTAGATCGGGAAGAAAATCCTGGCTTTCTTTTAAGGGAATATGGATGATCCGTCCACCAGCAAAAATGATTGAGGCTTGATAGGCTGGGTAGGCTGGATCAGTCAGAGCGACCTTATCTTTAGGATTGATGATCCCTAAGGGCAGATGAGCCAGCCCTTCTTTTGAACCAATCAGCGGGTAAATTTCACTTTTAGGGTCGAGCTCAACGGAAAATCGTCGCTTGAACCAGTCAGACACTGCGTTACGAAACGCTGGTAAGCCGGCGTCAAAGGCGTAACGATGATTGGCTGGATCGGCAATGGCCTTTTTCATGGCTTCGATGATATGTGGAAGTGTTGGCGTATCTGGATCGCCGATGCCTAAATCAATGATGTTACTGCCGGCCTCTTTGGCTTGGCGTTTGGCGCGGTCAATTTCTACAAACAAATAGGGTGGGAGTTCTTTAAGTCGATCAGCCTTTTCAATTTTTAATGATGCAACCATATTCATGAAACCCTCCTCAAATAAGTGGCAAGTTGCAAGTCCCAAGTCTCATGGCATAAATTTTAAAACACATGAAACTTGCGACTTGCAACATGAGACTTTAGTTAGTAATTCCCAACACATCCTGCATGTTAAACAGTCCGTTTTTTTGTTTTTAAGAAATTTTGCCGCGACCAAAGCTCCTTTGGCAAACATGTCACGGGTCTTAGCGTGATGGTCGAGGATGATGGTGTCTTCATCACTCTCGACGATGACTTTATGGTCTCCAATGATTTCGCCTTCACGAATCGCGCTTATGTCTTGGTAGGCAATTTTATTTTTCGCGTGTTTATTAAGATAGTCGGCCAAAGTTTTTGCGGTTCCTGACGGAGCGTCTTTTTTGTGGATGTGATGGGCTTCGGTCATTTTGATCTCAAACCCTTTTGGAAGCATCTTGCCCAATTGTTCCGCGAGCTTAAAGACAATGTTGACTCCGATCGACATGTTGGAAGAAAAAACGATCGCGATGTCTTGGCCGGCATTTTTAATGATGGCTGTTTGTTCCACAGAAAATCCGGTTGTCCCGATCACCATTTTGACTTTATGTTTTCGACAGGCCTCAAGATGTTTCAGTGTTGCTTCAGGTGTGGTGAATTCAATTAAGACGTCACAACCTTTGAGCATGTCGGGCTGGGTGCTGATTTTGATGTGTCCGATCGGATCTTTGGCTTTGGGATGATCGTGGTGCTCCAAAAGGGTACGCACTTCAAAATCCGTGTCTTGTAAAGCCAGATGGGTGATCCGCTCTCCCATCCGACCGTGACAACCGCTCACTGCAAGTTTGATCATGTTCATTTCCTTATTGTTTGAGTAAACCGTAATCCTTCAACGCTATCTTCAATTTTGCGGTATTGTTTTTTCCCATCGCTACCAAGGGAAGGCGCATTTCACTTGAGCACATCCCTAACATCTCCATGGCCATTTTGAGCGGCACCGGATTTGTTTCTAAGAACAATGCTTTGAAAAGCGGCAGCATTTTAAAATGGATACGACGAGCCTTTTCAAAATTTTTGCTTTCAAAAGCATCAATCAGGGCCACGATATCCTGCGGGATGATGTTGGCGGCGACCGAAATGACCCCAACACCACCGATCGCTAAAACCGGCAGGGTTAAGGCGTCGTCGCCGGAAAATAGCAGGAAATCTTTGGGGCATTCCTCTTTAACGCTTTGCATTTGAGCCAGCGAGCCAGATGCCTCCTTGACCCCAATGATATTTTTACAGTCTTGGGCCAGACGAGCCACCGTCGGTGTTTCGATGTTGACGCCGGTCCGACCGGCAATGTTGTAGAGGATGATGGGAATAGAAACGCTTTGAGCGACCGCTTTAAAATGTTGATAAAGCCCCTCCTGAGATGGGCGGTTGTAATAAGGGCTGACAACCAAGGCCGCGTCAGCACCAGCTTGAGCGGCATGTTTGGTTAAATCAATGGCTTCCTGTGTTGAGTTGGATCCTGTTCCGGCAATGACCGGCAATCGTCCTTTAACGGTGTCAATTGCCAGTTTGATCACGAGTTCGTGTTCTTTTTGTGTTAAGGTTGGGGTTTCTCCGGTCGTCCCGCAGGGAACGATCCCGTGCGTGCCGCTTTTGATCTGCTGCTCGATGAGTTTTTTAAATTGTGGCTCATCGACTTTTCCATTTTTAAAGGGTGTGACGATGGCAACGATTGACCCACGAATCATGGATGGCCCCTTCCTTAAGAGCGCCTGACTTGACAACTATGCACGTCAAGTTTGATCGCCCGAATTTAAGTAAAATAATACTGACCATGAGCAATGAATTTGGCACTGCCTTTCAGCCAAACATTGGTCATGGTTCCGTTGGTTAAATCAAACTGAATCTGCAAGACTTCACCGCTTGCGGTTAAGACGTTCATTTTGGCCTGTTTTTGACTAAGGATTTCAGGCGATGCCTGCCGAAAAGAAACCAGGGCGCAAGCGACACTTCCGGTCCCGCAGGCTTTGGTTTCATGTTCGACCCCACGTTCAAAGGTGCGCACCTCGACCAAATTGGAGTCCAATTGTTCCACAAAGTTGGCATTGGTTCCTCGAGGAGAAAATGCTTTATGGTTACGGATTTTTTCACCGATGGAATTGACATCGATTTTTTTAATATCGGCAACATAAACAATCGTGTGCGGTACTCCGGTGTCGATATAATGCACCTGCAAAGTTTTTCCGTTCAGGTCGATCGTCAAATTCGGTCGATAGTCAATCGGATCACTCAATTGGACATTCGCCATTTCTCCCTTGGCCTCGGCGTGGATGATGCCGGCCAGGGTTTGCATGGTGAACAATTTCCTTTTAGGTTTTTTATAGCGAACGATATAAGCGGCTAAGCACCGGGCCCCATTCCCGCACATCTCGGCCTCAGACCCATCGGCGTTGAAAATCCGCATACGAAAATCCGCGTTTTTTGATTGATCTAAAATCAGTAGTCCGTCGGCACCAATGCCGTTGCTGCGGTCACAGATTTTAACCGCTAACTTTTTATAGTCGATTCCCTTATTCGCCTCGATGACAATAAAGTCATTTCCCGCGCCAACCATTTTATGAAAATCGATCAAATTTTGTTTTTTCATTTTAAGAACTCTGGGATGCTTTCTCCACGGATCAAATCCGCGAAGGTCTCTCGTTTTTTGGTGATATCAAATTGTTTGCCTTTGACCATGACTTCAGGCACGCGACAGCGCACGTTATAATTGCTGGACATCACATAGCCATACGCCCCGGCGCTCATGACCGCCAGTAGGTCGTTTTTTTCCATGATCGGTAAGGAACGCTCTTTCGCGAAAAAATCCCCGCTTTCGCAGATGGGGCCCACCACATCAACCGTAATTTTTTCTTTAGCGGTTTTCTTTAGCGGCCAGATATCGTGATAGGCGTTATACAACGACGGCCGAATCAGATCGTTCATGCCGCCATCGACAATGAGAAATTTTTTGAATCCGTTGTCTTTCAAATAAAGGACTTTGGTGACAAAGATTCCAGCATTGCCAACGATGAAACGTCCCGGTTCCATGATCACTTGCAGGTCGAGTTTTTCAAGGTGTGGCAAGATTGCCGTAGCGAACTCTTCCGCGGTTTGCGGATTTTCATCTTTGTAAATGATCCCCATCCCTCCACCGATATCAAGGTATTTGATTTTGATCCCAGCCTGGCGTAATTCAGCGATAAACTCGATGACCTTTTTGATTGCCGTGACAAAAGGATCGGATTTGACGATTTGTGATCCAATGTGAATATGCAAGCCTGATATGTTGATGTGTGAGTAACGACCCTGGCCTTTAAGGATCTCACGGGTCGACGCCAAATCAATACCAAATTTATTTTTTAGAGTACCGGTGGTGATGAAATCATGGGTCGCGGCCGCGACATCCGGGTTGATCCGCAATGCCACCTGGGCTTTTTTATTTGTTTTTTTCGCGATTCTGTTGATCTCATCAAGTTCCGGGATCGATTCAACGTTAAATAAAAGAATTCCCTTCTGCAACGCGAAAGCGATCTCTTCTTCGGTTTTGCCCACCGAGGCAAAAACAATTTTTTTAGGGGCAGCTTTGACCTTCAGTGCTTTTTTAAGTTCTCCGACTGAGACAATGTCAAGCCCTGCCCCCTGATCCACCAAGGTTTTTAAGACCGCTAGGTTATCATTGGATTTCATGGCAAAGCAGATCAAAGGATTGATCTTCGCGAAGGCCTTTTGGATTTTTGTGAAGTGGTCAACCAGCGTGTGGTGGCTATAAAGATAGAACGGTGTCCCCACGGCGTTGGCAACGTCGGCTACTTTCGTTTCTTCGCAATAGAGAACATTGCTTTTATAGTGAAAGTCGTGCATGAATTAAAATGTCCATTTCGTTTTTTTGATCGATTTTTTAGAATTGACCGATTGTACAGGATTCATGATTTTTTTCAACTCCACCGATTTTAAAAACGGGTGGATTTTTGTCAATTCTTGTTCATCCAGATCAGCAATATTTTGACCCGACATGATTTTATAACTCACCAATTCACCGATGATATGATGGGCTTTTTTGAATTCCACTCCCTTTTTGACCAGATGGTCGGCCATGTCGGTGGCATACAGCGTCTCATCATCAAGTTGCTTTTCGATCTTGTCTTTTTTAAACGTGATATTTTGCAAAAGTGCGGCCATGACAGCAAGCTCTTTTTGAACAATTTCGATCGAATCAAATAAAGGCTCTTTGTCATGCTGCATATCACGATTGTAACTCAAGGGCAGCCCTTTCATCATCACCATAACACTCTGATAATTGCCATACAGTCGCCCCGTGTACCCGCGCACCAATTCTAAGACATCGGGGTTTTTCTTTTGCGGCATCAAGGAACTTCCGGTACAGAAACTCTCGTCGATATCAATGAAATCAAATTCCTTCGTGCACCAGAGGATCAGGTCTTCGGCTAAGCGCGACAGATGCAGCCCAATGAGCGATAAGGTGTGCAGGAGATCAATCACAAAATCCCGGTCGCTAACGGTGTCCAAAGCGCTTTGGGGAGAGGTGATTTTTACATGCGAAAGATTTTCAATCGCCTGTT
>JAHFFS010000114.1 GCA_023247815.1 Candidatus Omnitrophota bacterium | reverse complement strand
TGCATTTGGTTCGTCGTTTGATTTCGTTGGCTTGTTCAATGTCATTGTAAATAGAAGGGGTGGTCGCGTGAATGACTAACAAATTCAGATGGAAATTCTCAACAAGGCTAAAAGTTTCTTCTGGAGGGATATTTCGTGCCGCGGCTTCAACAAAATTTACTTGGTGTCCAGCATCAAGCAAAACCTGGGCGGCAGTTAAAAGGTATTCTGGATGGCGCTGGACTCGGCCGCGCGATTTGGCCGACCAACGGGCAACCCTCACAAAATCATCACCAAAGGATGGATTTAGAATCGTAATGCGCATGCCTGCTGACCTTTTTGTGAACGGTGGCTTTTTTGAAATTCACCGTTTGACTGTTTTTACTGTAACATAAATTTGCGTGACTTCAAGGGTTTCCGTCTAAAAATTCGCTCACTTTAGCAATGTTAGGAACCGATCTTTCATGCTCAACGCCGCGATTTTTGTATGTCGAAGTGTTGACTACATATGAGGCTTTATATATAATGACACAGCCTTCACAACAAGTATAACATATTGGACAGGAAAGGTTAAAGGGATGAAGAAGTTTGAAAATGGGACCGCGGTTCAGAAAACTCTCAAATCGAAAGCCGGGAATTTTGCGATTTATGATTTGACCCAATTGCCAAAATTAGGATTGTCAGATTGTGGCCATTTGCCCTACTCCATTAAAGTGTTGCTGGAGAGTGCTTTACGTAATTTCGACGATTTTCAAGTGACGTTCGCGGATATCAAGAAAATTGCCGGTTGGGAACCGAAGGCTAGTCAAGCCCAAGAAATCGCTTTCAAACCGGGCCGGGTCATTTTGCAAGATTTTACCGGAGTTCCATGTGTGGTGGATTTGGCCGCCATGCGTGAGGCCATGAAAAGTCTGGGTGGGGATTATAAAAAAATCAATCCGCAGGTGCGTTGTGATTTGGTGATTGATCATTCGGTTCAGGTCGACGCGTTTGGTTCGCCTGAGGCCTTTCAAATCAATATCAGTAAAGAATTTGAACGCAACCAGGAACGGTATGAATTTTTGAAGTGGGGCCAAAAGGCATTTCAAAATTTTGGCGTTGTGCCGCCCGGGACCGGCATTGTGCATCAAGTGAATTTGGAATATCTGGCCCTTGGGGTTTTACAAAAAACCCGCGATGGAAAAATTGAAGTGTTTCCAGACAGTCTCGTTGGGACTGACAGTCACACGACGATGATCAATGGTTTGGGTGTTGTTGGCTGGGGTGTCGGTGGGATTGAAGCAGAAGCGGTCATGCTCGGAGAACCGATTTATATGCTGTTGCCTCAGGTGGTTGGTTTTCATTTGCGGGGAAGTTTGGCAGAAGGGGTCACGGCAACGGATTTGGTTTTAACTGTAACGCAGACGCTTCGCAAAAAAGGAGTTGTCGATAAATTTGTTGAATTTTATGGTGAGGGCTTACAATCGTTGACGCTGCCTGACCGGGCCACCATCTCTAACATGGCCCCGGAATATGGGGCAACCATCGGTATCTTTCCGGTGGACGAGGAGACATTGCGCTATTATCGAATGACCGGGCGCAGTGAAGCCCAAGTCGATTTGGTTGAGCGTTACATGAAAGAACAAGGGATGTTCTATAACGCTAAGAGCCAGACTCCCCAATTCAGCGAGGTCTTGGAGCTTGATTTGTCGACGGTGAAGCGATGTCTTGCTGGCCCCAAACGTCCACAGGATCGTGTGGCCATGAGTGATTTGAAAACCGATTTTAATCAATCGCTTGTTGCCGCAGTTGAAAAGCGTGGGTTTGGATTGAGTGCTGAAGAAACAAAAAAAACCGTTCAAGTCAAAAATGGTCAAGTCGCGACGATTGGTCATGGGGCCGTGGTCATTTCCGCGATCACCAGTTGTACCAACACGTCAAATCCGTCGGTGTTGATTGGCGCGGGACTGTTAGCAAAAAAAGCGGTTGAGCGAGGGTTAAAAGTTCCTTCTTACGTGAAGACAAGCCTTGCTCCAGGTTCGCAGGTCGTTGAAGAATATTTGAAGGCAGCTGGATTGATGCCTTATTTGGAAAAGTTGGGATTTCATATCATTGGTTATGGTTGCACGACGTGCATTGGCAATAGCGGACCGCTTCCCGATCATGTGGCCAAGGCCATTCAAGAGGGGGATCTGGTGGCCGCGAGCGTTCTCAGTGGGAATCGAAATTTTGAAGGACGGGTCAACCCTTTGACCAAGGCGAATTATTTGGCCAGTCCGCTCTTGGTCGTTGCCTACGCCCTTGCCGGCCGGGTGGACATTGATCTGAGCACGGAACCGATCGCAGTGAATGCGTCGGGTGAAAAAGTTTATCTCGACGAGATCTGGCCGTCGCGCAAAGAGATCAAATCTTTGATCGACAAGAACGTGACGGTCGACGCTTTTCGCAAGCGTTATCAACATGTGACCGAAGGGACGGCCAATTGGAACAAGATCAAGTCCGCTTCCGGAGACCTTTACGATTGGAAAATGGAAAGTTCGTATATTCAACAGCCGCCGTTTTTTACAGGGATGAAAAAGGAGGCAGGAAAAATCAAGGCGATTAAAAACGCACGGGTGCTCGTGAAGCTTGGGGACTCCATCACCACTGATCATATTTCTCCGGCAGGGGCCATTGCCAAAGACAGCCCGGCTGGAAAATATTTGATTGGGTTAGGTGTTGAAGCCAAAGATTTTAACAGCTATGGTTCTCGTCGGGGCAATGACCGGGTGATGACCAGAGGGACGTTCGCGAACATTCGTCTGCGCAACCAACTGGCGCCGGGAACGGAAGGGTCTTGGACCATCCATTTCCCGAGTCAAAAAAAGACCTCCATTTTTGATGCCGCGCAAGAATATCAAAAACAAGGGGTTGCCCTTCTGGTGATTGCTGGTAAAGAATATGGGACCGGCTCCAGCCGCGACTGGGCGGCGAAAGGAGCTGCTTTGCTTGGAGTGCGGGTCGTGATTGCAGAGAGCTATGAACGGATCCATCGCAGCAATTTAGCGGGAATGGGAATTTTACCTTTGGAATTCAGCAATGGACAATCGGCGCAAAATTTAGGACTTAAGGGTGATGAAGTTTTTGATTTCGACGGGATCAGCGAGACCATGAAGCCCGCCGATCAAATCAAAGTGACGGCAAAACGCGCTGATGGATCAACGCTCGAATTTCTTTGCAAGTCCCGATTGGATACGCCAGTTGAAATCGATTATTTTCGAAACGGCGGGATTTTACAGACGGTGATCCGCAAATTATTGTAAGTCAGTGAGGAATCAATGATGTCAAAAATCATGTACGATAAAATTTGGGATGCTCATCTGGTGCATGAAAGCAAGGGTGAGACATCGCTCATTTACGTCGATCGGCACCTTGTGCATGAGGTCACCAGTCCCCAGGCCTTTGCGGGACTTCGTTTTAGCAAACGGAAAGTCCGTCGACCGAATAAAACCATCGCGACCATGGATCATAATGTCTCGACGCGCACCAAAGAATGGTCTTTGGTTGAAGAGACGTCACGGATCCAAATGGACACGTTAAAGAAAAATTGCGAAGAGTTTGGTGTGACGTTGTATGATTTTTCTCATCAAGATCAGGGGATTGTGCATGTGATCGGTCCGGAGATGGGGATCACCCAACCAGGCATGGTGATCGTCTGCGGTGATTCGCATACAGCAACACACGGGGCTTTTGGTGCCTTGGCTTTTGGTATCGGAACCTCAGAGGTGGAACACGTGTTAGCGACACAGACGCTGCAGCAGAATAAATCCAAGTCGATGTTGATTCAGATCGATGGTGAATTGGGAAAAGGAGTGACTCCCAAAGATATCATTTTGTTTGTCATCGGACGGATTGGGACCGCTGGTGCCACCGGATACGTTGTCGAATACGCGGGCAGTGCCATCCGTCGTTTATCGATGGAGGGGCGTATGACGATTTGCAATATGAGCATTGAGGCTGGCGCTCGAGCCGGGATGATCGCACCTGATGAAACAACCTTCACCTATTTGTATGGTCGCGATTTTTCACCGAAGGACAGTGATTGGGATAAGGCGCTACGTTATTGGAAAACTCTTCCCAGTGACAAGGACGCTCGTTTTGATCAAGTGATTAAGATCAAGGCTGAAGACGTGAGGCCGCAGGTGACCTGGGGGACGTCTCCCGGGCAAGTCACATCGATCGATGGTAAAGTTCCGGATCCGGAAAGTTTTACCAATTCTGTTGAACGCACGGCCGCTCGCAATGCCTTGAAATACATGGACCTGAAACCGTTGACAGCAATGAAAGAAATCCGTATTGATAAAGTCTTCATCGGTTCTTGTACCAACGGCCGTATTGAAGATCTGCGGGCCGCGGCATTGATTGTCAAAGGGAAGCAAGTTGACAAAAATGTTCAGGCGATTGTTGTTCCTGGATCGGGACGCGTCCGTCGACAAGCGGAAAAAGAAGGTTTGAATAAAATTTTTGAATCAGCCGGGTTTGAATGGCGATATGCAGGCTGTTCCATGTGTTTGGGGATGAATGATGACCAGTTGACGGTGGGGGAACGTTGCGCCTCGTCGAGCAATCGGAATTTTGAAGGCCGGCAAGGCCCGGGAGGGCGCACGCATCTGATGAGTCCAGAGATGGCGGCGTTGGCAGCGTTAAGAGGGCGGATCAGCGATATCCGTGAGGTGATTTGATGGAACCATTCAAAGCGCATACGGGAAAAGTCGCTCCGTTAGATCGCGTCAACATTGATACTGACGCGATCATTCCAAAACAGTTTTTGCGTAAGATTGAACGAATCGGTTTTGGTAAACATCTCTTTCACGAATGGCGATATACTGACTATGAAGGTACGAAGGAGAACAAGGACTTCGTGTTGAACAAACCGCAATACCGTGATGCCACAATCCTTTTGACCCGCGATAATTTCGGCTGCGGGTCCAGCCGCGAGCACGCGCCTTGGGCCTTGGCGGATTATGGTTTTCGGGTGATCATCGCGCCCAGCTTTGCTGACATTTTTTACAATAACTCTGTGAAGAACGGTCTTTTACTGGTTCAGCTGAAGTCGAAGGAAGTGGATGGTTTATTCGCGTTGGTCGACGGTGGAAAAATAATGGAATTGACCGCTAACCTGATCACGCAGAAAATTTCCGAGCCAAAGGGGAAAGAGTACTCCTTTGCGATCAATCCCTTTGCGAA
>JAHFFS010000113.1 GCA_023247815.1 Candidatus Omnitrophota bacterium | reverse complement strand
AGGGTTTGGTTTTTTACGAAGTGCCAATTACAATTATTTGCCATGCCCGGACGATATTTACATTTCTCCGTCGCAAATCCGTCGTTTTGATTTGAAAACCGGAGACAATGTCAGTGGGCATATCCGTCCTCCCAAAGAAGGCGAGAAGTATTTTGCTTTGCTTAAAGTGGAGGCGGTGAATTACGAAAATCCTGAACAATCCAAGGACAAAATATTTTTTGATAATTTGACGCCGCTTTATCCACATGACCGGGTCAAGCTGGAGACGAAACCGGAAGAGGTTTCGATGCGGATCATGGATCTCTTGACCCCCATTGGTATGGGGCAGCGCGCCTTGATTGTCGCTCCTCCGTACAGTGGTAAGACGGTATTGTTGCAAAAAATCGCGAATTCAATCACCGAGAATCATCCGGACGTGATTATGATTGTCTTGTTGATCGACGAGCGTCCAGAAGAAGTGACCGATATGCAGCGCGGAGTTAAGGGCGAGGTCATTGCCTCGACCTTTGATGAGCCGGCGGAACGGCATGTCCAGATCGCCGAGATCGTACTGGAGAAAGCCAAACGGTTGGTGGAACATAAACGCGACGTGGTGATTCTGCTCGACAGTATCACACGTCTGGCGCGGGCGTATAACACGGTTGTTCCGCATAGCGGAAAGATCCTTTCCGGGGGTGTTGATTCGAACGCGTTGCACAAACCCAAACGGTTTTTTGGCGCGGCCCGCGCGGTTGAGGAGGGTGGCAGCTTGACGATCATCGCGACTTCGTTAGTTGATACCGGCAGTCGCATGGATGAAGTCATCTTTGAAGAATTCAAAGGAACTGGTAATATGGAGTTGCAATTGGACCGCAATCTGTTTCAGCGTCGGATTTATCCAGCCATTGATATCAAACGTTCCAACACCCGTCACGAAGAATTGCTGTTGTCGCAAGATGATCTTTCGCGGGTTTGGCTGTTGCGTAAGGCCATCAATGATTTGAACGCGGCCGAGGCCATGGAATTGTTGATTGATAAGGTTTCAAAATATAAGACGAACAAAGAATTCTTGACAAACATGAACAAGTAAAACCTTGGGGCTATTTCTGGAAAGCAACAAGTCCCAAACTACAAGTCTCAAGTTGCATATGACATGCGACAGGAGACTTATGAGGGAGGTAACAAAAAATGAAACAAGAAATTCATCCTAATTACGAACAGACCACCATCACCTGTGGTTCCTGCGGGCACGTGCTGCACACCCGCTCGACAAAGAAGAACATCCGTGTGGAGATATGTTCCCATTGTCATCCGTATTTTACCGGAGAAAAACGTTTCGTTGATTCGGCAGGACGGATTGAGCGTTTCAAGCAGCGCTATACAGAAACTGCGACTAAGAAATCAGACAAGACTCCGAAGAAGAAGTAATGTTTGATAAATTAGAAAAGAGCGCTCAGCGTCTTTTAGAATTGGAAAGTCTGCTTGGTGATCCCAAGGTTATCGCGGACAAACTGCAATACCAAAAATTTGCCAAGGAATTTTCCGAATTGCTTCCGGTGGTGGAGGCCTTTCGTAATCATCGGAAACTGATTCAGCAGATTGGCGAGCTGCAGGTCATGCTGAAAGAAAAACATGACCAGGATTTTAGGGAATTGGCCATGTTGGAGCTCAAAGACCTCGAAGAGCAAAAGTTGGCCCTCGAAAAAAAACTTGATGATATCCTCAATCCGAAAATCCAAGAGCAGGATGTTGATTTGATTTTTGAAATCAGGGCAGGGACCGGTGGGCAAGAGGCCAGTCTTTTTGCCGCGGATCTGTACCGCATGTATTCCCGCTACGCGGAGGCCAAGGGCTGGAAGGTGGATTCTTTGAGTCATCATGAATCAGACGCTGGAGGGTTTAAGGAAGTGATCTTCGGTATCAGCGGTAAGGGGGCAGCTCGGCGTCTCAAATGGGAGGGTGGTATTCATCGCGTCCAGCGGGTCCCTTTGACGGAAGCCTCAGGGCGGATTCATACTTCAGCGGCCACGGTCGCGGTTTTGCCTGAACCGCAGGAAATTGAAATCAAAATTGATCCCAAGGACTTAAAAATTGATGTTTATCGCTCTTCTGGTCCCGGTGGACAAAGTGTCAACACCACCGATTCCGCCGTTCGCATCACACATTTGACGTCGGGCATTGTGGTGGTCTGCCAGGACGAACGTTCACAACTCAAAAATAGATTGAAGGCGATGCGGGTGTTGCGCGCGCGTTTGCACGATAAAATCCTCCGGGAGAATATTGACAAGGAAACCCAAAGCCGTAAGGCCATGGTTGGGACCGGCGACCGCAGTGAAAAAATCCGCACCTATAATTTTCCCGACCGACGGATCACGGACCATCGCATTGGTTTCACCAGCCATCAATTCCAGAAGATGATCGATGGAGATTTGGATGAAATCACGGACGCTTTATTGAAAGCAGAATTGGAAAATAGGATGGGCGTTTGATGACGGAGCAGGAATTGATTCTGACCGCGATTTTGGGTTGCGAACGCGTTGATTTGTACCAAAAGGAATTGTCGTTCACAACGGTTCAGCAGGAGCGTTATCAAGATATCACGTTCCGACGGCTGCAAGGAGAACCTTTGCAGTATCTTTTGGGAGAGACCGAATTTTTTGGGCTGCGATTGCGGGTGGACCGCCGCGTGTTCATTCCTCGTCCAGAAACCGAGGTGTTGGTGGAAACGATTTTAACGCGCGTCCAAAATAGAAAAGTAAAAATTGATATTTTGGAGTTGGGAACGGGATCGGGGAATATCGCGGTGAGTTTGGCCAAGCATCTTCCCGGGGCCAGGATTGTTACGGTTGATATCTCGGAGGGGGCCTTGACCGTTGCTAAGCAAAACGTGCTCCGTCATGGGGTGGCCGAGCAAATCCTTTTTCTGCAAGCCGATATGGTGGATTTTTTGGCCGGACGATCAGGATATCTTTTTTACGATTGCGTTGTGAGCAATCCACCTTATATCCCTTCGGGACAACTGTCTGCTTTGCCCGTCGATGTGCAACATGAACCGCGCTTGAGTCTGGACGGAGGAGAAGATGGTTTGCGATTTTATCATCCGTTGACTAAGGCGTGGTCATTGCTGAAAGAACAAGGGCGATTATTTTTTGAATTTGGAGATGGACAACGTCCCGCCTTAGAAGCTATATTACAGAATAAAAAGGACACCTATTGCTACGATTTTGTTCAGGATTTGAGCGGTCATGATCGGATAGCGGTCCTACAAAAAACCTAATTCCCAATGTTAGAAAAACTAGTCATTGAAGGGCAGCATCCCCTCAAAGGAACGGTTGAAATCAGCGGGTCAAAAAACGCGGTGCTGCCGATTTTGGCGGCCACATTACTGACGGAAGGGACGTCCATCATTGAAAACGTTCCGCGACTGCGCGATACCTTAACCATGATCGCTTTGTTGCGTTCGTTGGGCAAGGACGTGGACTTTACGAAAAACACCGTCACCGTCGGTGGGAACAAACCGTTGAAACACATTGCCGAGTACAAATTGGTTTCAACGATGCGCGGTTCTTTTTGTGTCTTAGGCCCACTTTTGGCAAAATTGAAAAAGGCCAAGGTCTCGTTGCCAGGAGGTTGCGTGATTGGGGTCCGGCCGGTTGACTTGCATTTGAAGGGACTCAAATCGCTGGGAGTCAAATTCGAGGTCGACGGCGGGTATGTGATCGGTGATGGTCCGCGGATGAAGGGATGTCAGATTTATTTGGGTGGGGTCTTTGGCTCTTCGGTTTTAGCGACGGCAAATCTCATGATGGCCGCGACCTTGATCAAAGGGGAAACCGTGATCGATTCCGCCGCGTGCGAGCCGGAGATTTATGATCTTGGATGTTTTTTGAGTAAGATGGGAGCGCAAATAACCGGACACGGGACCCCGCGGATCATTATCCAGGGGGTGAAAGAACTTAAAGGGGCGCATTATCGCATTGGCCCGGATCGGGTGGAAGCGGGGACGTACATCTTGTTGGCAGCCGCGACCAAAAGCACACTCACTTTAAAAAATGCTGATTGTTCGCAGTTGGTCGCGTTGAAGGACAAATTGGAAGAGCATGGTGTGGAACTTCAGTGTGAGCTGCAAACCATTGTTGTCAAACCGAAATTTATAAGACGTCCGACGAGTATCACCACCTATCCTTATCCGGGATTTCCCACGGATTTGCAGGCACAGTTTATGGCCTTGATGGCAAATACGCCTGGGGTCAGTGTGATCACCGATAAAGTTTTTCCCGATCGGTTCATCCACATTGCCGAGTTGAACCGTATGGGCGCGCAAATCCGTAGGGAAGGAAGCATCGCGGTCGTCGAGGGGGTCCGGGTTTTGCATGGGGCTCCGGTCATGGCCTCTGATCTACGGGCCTCAGCCGCTTTAGTGATTGCCGGACTGGCGGCAAAAGGCAAAACCGAGATCCATCGGGTGTATCATTTGGAACGGGGCTATGAGGGGATGGAACACAAATTGCAAAAGATCGGGGCCAAAATCACTAGGGTCAAGGAGTGATCCGGGGATTGGCCTGCGAGGTTAGAAATTGGGTTCAATAATTTATGTTGTTGATCATCGATAATTATGATTCTTTCACCTATAACCTGGTTCAATATTTTGGTGAGCTCAAAGCCAACCTTAAGGTCTTTCGCAACGACGCGATCTCTTTGCGGAAAATCAAACAGCTCAAGCCAAAACAGATTGTCATCTCTCCTGGGCCTGGCCGACCGGAAGACGCCGGTATTTCCGTCGATCTGATCAAAACCTTTGCCGGAACAATCCCCATTTTAGGTGTCTGCCTTGGTCATCAAGCGTTGGGTTATGCTTACGACGGAAAGATCGTCGCTGCCAAGCGCTTGATGCATGGGAAGACCTCACCGATCCAGCATAATGGAAAAGAAATTTTTCAATCCATTGAAAATCCCTTTGATGCGACACGTTATCATTCCCTGGTGATCGAAAAGCGTAGTCTGCCAAAATGTCTGGAAGTCACGGCCGTGACCAAAGACGCGTACCGCGAGATCATGGCGGTTCGGCACAAGACCCTGCCGCTGTGGGGGGTTCAGTTTCATCCAGAATCAATCCTTACTCAGGTCGGAAAGAAAATCCTAAAAAATTTTTTGCAGATTTCATGAGACAATTCATTGAAACGGTTCGGAACAAAGAAAATCTAACGCATGCCGAGATGGAAACGGTCATGCGTTTGATTGTT
>JAHFFS010000112.1 GCA_023247815.1 Candidatus Omnitrophota bacterium | reverse complement strand
TTATGACGGGATCGTACAAACCTCCTCGGGAATTCAATTGGACCGTGGGGGTGGTTTTGTTGGTCTTGACGATGTTATTGAGTTTTACCGGATATTTGCTGCCCTGGGACCAGTTGGCGATTTGGGCCATCACCGTGGGGTCGAATATGGCTGGGGCAACACCCTTTTTGGGGACCACGGGTCCTGGCGCTGCTTTGCTCGCTATCGGTGATGTGAATTTTGTTCATAGCGCCAGTGACGCCCGATTCGCGCTTTTAGGCGGGCGTTTCGTCGGCGAGGCAACGTTGCTGCGATTTTACGTTTTGCATTGCATCGGGCTTCCTTTCATTATCATGATTTTTATGATCGTCCATTTTTGGCGGGTGCGCAAAGACGGAGGCATTTCCGGTCCAACTTAATTTTTTAAAAGCAAACCATGGATAACTTAAAACACTTCATCAATGTGGTGTCCTCACCGAAGATCATGTTTACGGCGATCATCGCGGTGTTTTTTATCATTTTTCCTCCCTCCGAAAGATTATGGAAGGTCAATAAATGGCTGAAACTCGACCGGCTGTGGACCAAGCGCGGTGGGATTTTAATTTTTTCCTCGCTCTTGATTTTTTTTCTTTTTGGGGTTTCCGACCATAATTTCCAAAAGATTGTCGGAAAGCCGGATAACGTGCCGATCGTTGGTCTGCTTTTTCTAACGGTCTTCTTTTTATGGTTCAGTTTGAAGCAAGCCCGGCAAAATGACCTGCGCATCGCGCAAGGATTAAAACCTCATGAGGCGGACGACGCCAAAGAAAAGGTTTTGGTCTGGCCGGATTTGGTTTATATCGAGTTCATTTGTCTGATTTTTTGCGCCGCCGTACTGATCGCCTGGTCGATTTTTTTAAAGGCCCCGATTGAGGAGCCGGCCAACCCAACGGTATCTCCCAATCCTTCCAAGGCGCCATGGTATTTCTTAGGGTTGCAGGAGATGTTGGTTTATTTTGATCCTTGGATTGCCGGGGTTCTTTTTCCGACGGTGATCGTCGTCGGCATGATGTGCATTCCTTATCTCGACGATAACAAAAATGGCAACGGTTATTTTTCGTTTTATGAGCGTAAGACCGCGATTTCGATTTTTTTGTTTTTTTGGCTGGTGCTGTGGGTGTTTTTGATCGTGACCGGGACTTTTTTGCGCGGCCCTAACTGGAACTTTTTTGGCCCGTTTGAATATTGGGACCCACATAAGCTTGAGGCCTTGACCAATGTCAATCTTTCTGAGTTGGTTTATATGATTTTTTTAAAGCGCAGCCTTCCACATAATATTTTTTTACGGGAGCTGTGTGGGTTCTTGTCGCTGTTTTGCTACTTTGGTCTCTTGCCGCTCATCCTGGCCAAGACCGCGTTGAAGGATGTTTATCAAAAGTTGGGGAACCTGCGGTACAGCATTTTTATCATCTTGCTTTTGATGTCGATTGGACTGCCGTTAAAGATGTTTCTGCGCTGGACGTTCAATATCAAGTACATCGTTGCCATCCCCGAATTCTTTTTCAATATTTAACCGAGGTGATTTGTGCCTGAACCACAGGAACGTCATTACAACATCAATAAATTGAATTTTTTGTTCGCGGTGGCGAGCCTTACCTTGCTGGGATGTCTGGTCTGGATGTTTCAGAATGATTTCGACCGCGAATGGAAAGGTTATCAGGAGCGCTTCCGGGATTTGGAGATTGAAAAGACCAGGGTCGCTTATGATCTAGAAACACATCGCGTTGAAGGCCAAGCGGATTATCAGGCGCTCGAGGAAGAACTGAAAACGGCTCAGACAAATTTTCAAGCGCAATGTTCAAAATTCGATGACGTTAAAAAAGAAATCAACGCTAAAGAAACCGAACATCAGATCTTGGACCAGCGTTACCGGGTGACCAAGGCGGAGTTGGACGCGGCAAAATTTGACTACGAAGATGCCATTGGTAAAGGGAAGAGCGATGTTTCGAAGGCACAAAAACATTACGAGCGACTTCAGGGGCAGATCGTTGAACTTAAAAAATCTTTAGATGCCAATCAGGAAATTCTGACGGCAAAGCGCGGCATTGTTGATGATTGCGCGAGTCAGCTGAAGGCGCTTGAACGCAAAGAACATGAATTTTTTCGGCAGTCCGAGGTCTTGCTTCGCAAACTTAAAAAGATTGATCCCAATGAAATGGATTTTACCAACCAAATCGCCAATCTGGTCCGTGATTTGCCGGTCATTGATTTTGCAAACCCTAAGTACAAAATTGAACAGGTGGTCTTAAAAGATATCACCGAGGATGTCAATTACATGCAAGTCCCGCGCGTTGATCGCTGCACGACCTGCCATTTGGGGATCGCTAATCCAGAATATATGGAAGCTCCACAGCCGTTTACCACCCATCCCAATCTTGAACTGTTTTTGGCCAAAAATTCGGCGCATCCTTTAGAGGAGTTTGGTTGCACGGTCTGTCACGGCGGGCGGGGACGAGGGACAGATTTTGTTTCAGCGGTCCATACACCAACGTCCGAGGAGCAGAAAAAGGAGTGGGAAGCGAAATATCATTGGCATGAAATCCATCATTGGGAACAACCGATGTTGGCGAAACCTTTTGTGCAGGCCGGATGTTTTAAATGCCATTCCGATGCCTCGACGATCAAGGGCGCGGAAAAACTTAACATGGGGTTGAAGTTGATTGAAAAATCCGGGTGCTACGCCTGCCATTTGATTGACAAATACAAGGATTGGCCAAAGCCAGGGCCGGATTTGACTCATCTTGCCGCGAAAACAACGAAACAATGGGCTTATCATTGGATCGAGGACCCGAAGTCTTTTCGTCACAATACCTGGATGCCAAGTTTTTTTAACCAATCCAACACCAGCGATGAGCATTCAAAAGTCCGTGGGGAACAGGAAATCCATGCGATCGTCCAGTATCTGTTTTTACAGAGCGAACCCTTCGCGTTAAATAAAATTCCGCAATCAGGAAATCCCGGGGGAAATTCCCTAGGTAATCCAGAAAAGGGAAAAGAAATCGTGAGTTCGGTCGGATGTTTTGCCTGTCATCAGATCCAGTCGCAGCCGAGCGATGCCAAACGTGATCACCAGTCGTTATTGCGCGAGCAGGGGCCGAACCTGATTGGCCTTGGCAGTAAGACCAGCGTTGAATGGGTGTATCAATGGTTGAAAGACCCTAATCGCTATCACCCGGAAACAAAAATGCCGAATCTTCGTTTGAGTGATCAAGAAGCTGCTGACGCGGCCGCGTTTTTAGTTCAGGACAAAAGTTTAGATTTCAATCAAAAGGTCGTCCCACCGGTTGATGAAAAAATTGTTGATGAGATCACCAATGGGTTTTTGTCGAAAACAATGACGCCGTCACAGGCCAGCGCGAAACTCGCTCAAATGCCGCTTGAAGAAAAATTATCTTTTTCCGGACAAAAATTGATTGCTCAGTACGGATGTTACTCGTGCCATAACATCAAGGGATTTGAAAGTTATAAACCCATTGGTACCGAGCTGACTGAAGAAGGAAGTAAAGCTGCTGATCGTTTGGATTTCGGTTTCATTGACATTGAACATAGTAAGCAAGCGTGGTTTGCTCAGAAGTTGAAAGACCCACGGATTTTTGATCATGGCAAAATAAAGGCCCCGGATGAAAAATTGCGGATGCCCAATTTCCAATTCAAAGACGAAGAAATTGAGGCGATTGTGACCGCCATCTTAGGATTTGTGAAAGACAAACCAGCCTCCACGATATTGCCGCGGCAAACACCTGAGCACCGTTATGTGATGGAAGGTGAGGCTATCATCCGTCAATTCAATTGCCAGGGTTGTCACATCATTGAAGGGGAAGGCGGCGCTATCCAACCAGAAGTAGCGCAGTGGCTGCAGGATTATCAGGGCCGCAGTGAGGCGGATGCTAACGCGATGGTTGCCAGTTTCAGCCCGCCCAACCTTGCCGGGGAGGGGAAAAAGGTGCAGGCGCAGTGGTTGTTTGAATTTTTGCATCAACCGACAACAATCCGTCCCTGGCTTGAAACGCGTATGCCGACCTATCAGTTCAACGCCAGCCATCTGAACGCGTTAGTCAAATATTTCAGCGCGCTTGACAAGGAAGAATTTCCATTCACTGACCAGGTTGAGCCATCGCCTTCCGGCGAGGAATATGAGGCCGGGAAAAAATTATTTTCAGAGGATTACTTTTCATGCGCGTCCTGCCATATCGTCGGTGAGCAAATGCCGAGTGGAACCCCAGAGAAATGGGCACCGGATTTCGCGTTGGCCTCCAAACGGCTCAAGCCTGATTGGATCAAACAGTGGATCAAAAATCCGCAAGCCATTTCGCCGGGGACAAAAATGCCGACCTTTTTCGATCCGGAATCCTTTGATGCCGCAGGCCCGGAAGATGTCTTAAACGGAGATGAAAATCTGCAGATCAAGGCGTTGCGTGATTACATCTTAACGCTTTCCAATAACCAAGGCGCTCCAGCGTCTGCGACGGCATCAACATCCGCGGCTCCTCAACCATCGGCGACTTCGCGATAAGTCAGACCGTACTTGATGATATCAACCATCACCTTTTTGACCAGTTTGGGATTTGCCGTGATTTATCCGTTGTGTTTCTGGTTGAGCGGCCGGGACCCCCTTAAAAATAATTTTCATCATTTCCATTTAGGCCTTCCTTGTTTTGTCGGCGGGGTTGTGGTTATTTTTGGCTGGTTCGGATCTTTGTCCGTCGTAAGCAAATGGTTGCTGACGTTTTGGATTGTGAGTTTGATTGGGGTGAGTTGGTCAGCCTGGAAGCGCGATTCGGTCAACGTTTGGCTCGTGAGTGTTGCCGTTCTCATAGGAGTGTTGGCCTATCACAGCGTGGCCAGCCAATGGGTCAGTTCAAAATGGACAGCGACTTTTTTAGGGGTTCTTTCCGGGGCGATCCTTTCCGCGGCGATGTATGCCATGAATTTAGGGCATTGGTATTTGAACGTGCATGGTCTTCCGCTGCGTCATTTGCGGCAGGCGGTTTATGCCTTTGGCGCGTTGTTGCTCGGTCGAATTTTTTGGGACGGGACCGCGCTTATTTTTGGTAAGACCCTTTATGAAGGAGAGGTCATCCCGATTTATCGATTCCTCTGGACAATGGATGGCTTTTTCATATCATTGGGGTTGTTTTTTGGGCTTTTATTGCCGCTCACGACACTTTTTCTTGTCTTAGAAACCATTCGGCTTAAAAATACCCAG